>NZ_QYUP01000110.1 GCF_003590855.1 Massilia cavernae | reverse complement strand
TCGGAGTGCAGCAGACGGGTGATTCCTTCCCTTACAGCTTGGCGCGCAAGCCGAGGTAGAAGGTGCGGCCGTTCGAGTAGAACGCGCGTGGGCGGTCCTTATTCTCGGCGTACATCTTGATGGTCTCGTTGGTGATGTTCAACGCATCAAACGTCAGCGTCAGGCGTTCGCTCAGCTTGTAGTTGAGCGATGCCGCCACCGACGGCATGCCGTCCACGTGCTGGCTTGCGCCGCGATCCACGCCGGCCTTGTACGCCGAGCGGAAGTTGTACGCAATGCGTGCGCTGAAGCGGTCGTTCTCGAAGTAGCCCGTCACGTTGTAGGTGTTCTTCGATGAGTTAAGCAACTCGCCGCCGCCATCCAGCTCACCATCCGCATACGTGTAGTTCACCAGGAAACCGTAGTTGTTCCACAGCGGCTGCTGGTAGCTCAGCTCCACGCCCTTGTTTGTCCCGCTGGCGTTGTACGGCGACGTGATCTGGTACACCGTCTGCGTACCGCGCTTGTTGTTGTAGTAGGTGCCGGTGGCCGTGCCCTGCGCGACGATCGAACGCAGGTCCATGTAGAAGAAGCCCGCCGACAACGCCGCCTTCGGCGCGAAGTACCACTCCGCCGAGAGGTCGAAGTTGGTCGAGCGTACCGGGTCAAGGTTGACGTTGCCGCCGCTGCCGCTCAATGCGTCGTCGTTCAGCGATACCGAGCCGCCCAGCGCGCTGTAGTCCGGCCGCGCGATGGTCTTGGCCAGCGCCGCGCGGACCACGAAGTCTTCACGTGCGTCGAACTTGATGTTCGCGCTTGGCAGGTAGTCGCGGTAGGTACGCTTGAAGGTAGTCGGCGTGTAGGCGCCGAACGCGGAACCGGTGATCGGGTTGGGGCCGCCGGCCAGGTTCACCACCGTGGTCTGGCGCGTTTCGATGGCGCGCACGCCGATGTTGCCGCTCCACTTGTCGCCGCTCAGGTCCGCCATCGCATACAGCGCGGCGGTCTTTTCACTGACCTGGAATTCGTCCATCCAGTTGTGGCGCAGCGTGTAGTCGAGCAGGCGGTTGCCCGGTACCGCACCCCATGCGCCGAGCGCCGCGCCGTCGTACTTGAAGTAGGCCGACGACAGGTTGCCGCCCAGGTTGGAGGCGAAGTCGGATGGGTACATCTGGCCGGTCCACACCGGGCCCGGGTTGCTGAAACCGAGCGGACCTGGACGCGTTTCCAGCGGGTGTTCGGCGGTGCGGTGGTGGTCGGTGAAGCGGGTGCCGAAGCGGATCGATTCCACCATGCCGGCGCCGGTGCGCCAGTCGGCGTCGAGCTGGGCGTATTTTTCCTGGTCGACCGACTGCGCTTCGCCGCCGCCCGCCCATGCGGTCGAACCTGGCTTGGTGGTGTTGCCGCCGGGGTAGCTGACCGATGCGGGCGACAGGCCGTTGAGGGCGTACACCATGCCGCCGTCCACGTTGTTCTGGTAGTACACGTCCTTGCGGTCGTAGCCCACGCCGTGGGTTTTGCCCAGCTTGCCGGACAGGGTCAGGTCGTCGGACGCGCGGAACTTGCCGTTGAAGTCCACGTACCACGACTCGCCGCCCGCTTCCGGACGATAGATGTTGTCCACTTCGCCCGAGTTGCTGGCGAAGGAGGCCGCGACGAGCGTGTTGTTGCGCACGGTGGCGGTCAGCGGCACCAGGTTGCTGCCGTTGATCGAGTTGGCGGGCGCGGCCAGCCAGTTGGTGTTCTGGTGCGGCGCTTTCAGCTCAGAGTAGAAGCCGTTCAGGTCGAGCGAAAGGCCCTTGGTCGGGCGCACTTCAAAGTCGAATGCGCCGCCAGTGCGCTTTTTCTCCTGTTCGAACAGGGTGGCGCCGATGAAGGTGGGCACCATCACGCCGGCCAGCGCGGGGTTGGCGCGCGCCGCGGCGCTAGTGGCGTTGATCGGCGTGTAGCCCAGGATCTCCTGGCCGTCGCGGCGCACCGCGGCTTTTTCCGAGAACGCCTGCAGCAGCACGCCGGCGGTGTTGGTGTCGTTCTTCCAGCTGACCAGGCCGGACAGGTGCGGCTTGGCCTTGTCGGACAGGTCGTTGTAGTTGGCCTGGACCGAGCCTTCCACCGTCAGCTGCTGGCGGAAGTCGAGCGGGCGGCGGGTGATGACGTTGATGGCTCCGGAGACGCCGCCTTCAACCAGGTCGGCGGTCGGGCTTTTTGCACGACGATGGAGCCGACCAGTTCGGACGGCAGCAGCGAGAAGCTGCTGGAACGGCCGACGTTGCCGCCAATCTGGTTCAGCAGGAACCAGTCGCCGGTGCTGATGGCGTGGCCGTTGAACAGGGTCTGCTGCAGGCTGGGGCTGGTGCCGCGCAGGCTGACGCGGTCGTTCTCGCCGAAGCCGCCTTCGCCGCCGGCGGACGACTGGGTGTTCACGCCGGGCAGGCGCTGGATGGCGTCGGCCACGTTCTTGTCGGGCATCTTGCCGATGTCTTCGGCGGTGACCACCTCGACCACTGCGTCGGCGTTGCGTTTCTGGCGCATCGACTGCTCAAGCGCGGCGCGCACGCCGCTTACCACCACGGTCTGCGGTTCGCCGATCGGGTCTTGCGGTGCAGCCGGCTGCTGTGCGTGCGCCTGCAGCGCCGTGCCCATTGCCAGTACCGCCACTGCCGCCGCGATCGCGGTGCGCTTGTGCTGCCGTGCCATCAGATCAATCATTTCGTCTCCAAACAATGTGGTGGTCCGTGCGGCCGGGAAGGCGTCGCAGGACCATCTCGATTATCGTTTTTTACTTCCCGGCTCGAAGCGGGCGGCGCCAATGCCGCCTTTTTCGTATTGACCGCATTGTGTGGTTAGATTTGTGTCGATGTTTGTCAAATCTTGCTATGCGTGATGATGTGGCAGCGAATCCACATTTGCGGAGCGGCCTTGAAACCCGAAGTGGTGTACGTAGGAACTCAACCACTGAAGAAGCATGGGTTAAGCCTGCGGCAGATTGCCGCCGAGGTGGGCTGCGCAGTGAACACGGTGCGGCGGCACTTGGCCTTGGAGGCCATGCCGCTGTATGAGTGCAAGGTGACAGTGTGGCGGACCTTGCGCGATTATCTGCCGCGATAACAGACTCTGCAAATACAGGGTCCGTTCGGTCCCATCAATATGCGCCGAATACCCTGTCCAGCGCGGTTTGAATGTCCAATTGATATCCTTGGGCGGAGCCCGCTTTGACTTTGAGTTCACTCAAGGGGATGGCGCCCATTTGCGGCGTATCCAGAAAATGGTCTACCCCGTCGACCGTGATAACAGGGAACAGATCGCCGGGCAGCGCCAGTGTTGAAAATCCAGCCAAGGTGCGTAGAGGAATCACGATCCTGGTCGATAGTCCGCTGTCACATTGCTTTGCACATCAACAAGATAGGGGATGCGTCCCCTATTCTTTCCAAGATTGCTGTAGATATCGAAACGCCCCATTAGAAGGCGCGCCATTCCTGCAGCGCCACGCCTTCCGCTTCCACCAGGCTATTGTAGGCGGCAATGAAGCCGGCATGATCTTCATTCCATTGTTGCTCTTTGCGAGTTTGTATCTCTTCGCGCAATCTTTGCTCACAAACTTGAGAAATGTTGATGCCTAAATTTTTTGCATCAAGGTACACATCCATGGCCAGACTGATGTTGGTGGCCTTCTTGGATGGCACTCTTGCTGAATGTGTGGTAACCCGTGCCGGTTTCATGCTTGGTCAAATGCGCATCGTAAATGTGGATAATTGATGTGCATTATACGCGTGCTTCGTCAGTCGAAATCGAACAGTTCGCCAAGGAAGCCTTCGCGTTTCTTTTTCTTGTGGTATCCCTGTTGGGGATAGCCATGACCATGCGATGGCTGGGAATGTCCGAAGCCCTGCGGCTGATGCGAGCTTGCCGGGTAGGTGTCGTGACGGACCTGTTGCTGCACGGGTTGCTGCATCGGTTGCTGCACGGGTTGCGGCGCACCGCCGATCGAGCGGTCGATGATTTTGTCCAGCTCGCCGCGATCCAGCCAGACGCCCCTGCAATTAGGGCAGTAGTCGATCTCGATGCCCTGGCGGTCGGACATCACGAGTTTTACGTTTTTACAGACAGGACAATCCATACATCACTCCTTCGTTTCAAAAAGCTGTTAGCGACACAATACAATACCTTGTTAGCGGCTGCCTCGCCGCGCACGATCCGACCGATTGTTTCGACGGCTACCCGAATCGGGTAAAAACGTCGATTAATCAATGCCTTAGCCATCAAATATCTGTAAGATCGCCACTCATATCTTAAGGAAATACTGTGGCTACACTTCTACCCGCGCTTGGTTCGTGCGTCTCCAGGATGACGTCCGGCGAAAAACGCCTTGCTCATCGGCTGGAGGAGAAGCTGGAGGACGATTATCTTTGCTGGTACGACGTATCCATCGGCGACCGTAACCAGCATCCAGACTTCATCGTGTTCCACCCGAGCCGGGGCCTGCTGGTGCTTGAAGTGAAGGACTGGAAGCTCGACACGATCCAGAGCATGGATAAGCAGCAGGCCGTCATCCTGACGGATCGCGGTGCGGCGAATGTGCTCAACCCGCTTGAACAAGCGCGCCAGTATATGTTCGCAGCGACGAACAAGCTCGAGCGCGATCCGCAATTGATCTGGCCATCTGGATCGCTGAAAGGAAAGCCTCGCTTCCCATACGGGCATGGGGTCGTATTTGCGAATATCAGTCGCAAGCAGTTCGACGCTGCCGAACTTGAAAATGTGCTCCCTGCCCACCTGGTTATCTGCCAGGATGAAATGACGGAATCGGTCGATGCCGAGGCATTTCAACAGCGCTTGTGGAATATGTTCCCGATCAAGTTCACGATGAAGCTGTCACTGCCTCAAATCGATCGAATTCGATGGCACATGTTCCCCGAAGTGCGCATTCCATACCAGCCTGACCTGTTTGCCGAGCCCGGCCAGCTATCGACGGAAATTCCCGATCTGCTGCGCGTGATGGACCTGCAACAGGAACAGCTGGCTCGCAGCCTCGGTGACGGTCACCGCGTCATTCACGGTGTCGCCGGTTCCGGCAAGACGATGATCCTGGGGTATCGCGCGGAGCACCTCGCGAAAATGTGCGCGCGCCCTATACTGGTACTTTGCTATAACAAGGCGCTTGCGGCGAAGCTTGCAAGCACCATCGAAGAAAAAGGCCTCCAGGGCAAGGTCCACGTACTGAATTTCCATGCCTGGTGTGTCCGGCAGCTGGACGCATACAACGCGGGCAAGCCACCCAAGTCGAGCGACCTGAACGAGTTCTTTGACGCCTGCGTCGAGCGGGTCATCCGGTCCGTCGATCAAAACCTGATCCCTTCCGCGCAATACGATGCGGTGCTTATCGATGAAGGCCACGATTTCAAACCGGAGTGGTTCAAGCTGGTCGTGCAGATGATCCACCCGGACTCGAATTCGCTGCTGGTTCTTTACGACGATGCGCAGTCGATCTACAACGGCCCGAAAAAACTGAGGTTCTCGTTCTCCAGCGTGGGAGTCCAGGCAAAGGGACGAACGACGATCCTGAAACTGAATTACCGGAATACCGCCGAGGTGCTTTCGGTCGCCCGCGCATTTGCGGACGATCTCCTGTCCCAGCATGACACCGAAGAGGACCAGGCGCCCACCGTGCAGCCGATGAGCACAGGACGTCACGGGCCGAAACCCTTGTTGATCCAGTTCCCGAACATCGAGGGCGAGGCCGAATACATCGCCGCGAAGCTGCTGGATGCCAATCGCACAGGCATGCCCTGGAGCGATATGGCAGTCGTGTACCGGCGCTATGACATTGGCGAAAAAGTCGCGGCCGTCCTGACAAGGCGCGGGATTCCGTTCCAGTGGCAGCAAAACAGGCGCAGGGGCTATACACCCGGAGAAAGCAGCGTCAAGGTGATCACTATGCACAGCAGCAAGGGATTGGAGTTCCCGCTGGTGTGTATCCCGGGACTCGGCGAAGCGCCCAAGGAAGGCGACGACTTGCGCGACGAGGCGCGACTTATCTACGTTGCGATGACGCGATCCACTCAGGAGCTTGTCATGACTCACGCCATGCCGTCCTTGTTGGTCGAGAAGATGGGCAAAGCGATGAACGTCTTGAACAACCTTTGATCAGGGCTTAGCGGACTCAACAGTTGTCTAAACAGTTAAGTAAGGGCTTTTGTCGTTCGTTCTCGTTGGATCAGCCCGGTCCGGACTGCCGCATCATACGGTCAAACAACCTATGACTACGGCCACGTCCGGACACCAGAATCCAACATGTCGACCCAAAATACCGCCCTGTACGCCCCTTCCGTGCCGCTGACCACCCAGCCGCTGCGCCCTGCGGTGCTGGCGGAAGCCTCGGCGCTGTCCAAGGAAGCCCGGCAAGAAATCATGGCGCTGTCCGGCGCCCGCCCGGTGCGCTTCGCCGCCGAACTGGCATTTACCTGGGCGAGCATCGCCGCCTTCATCGCGGCCGGCGTGTACTTCGACAGCCTGCTGGTGACCCTCTTCAGCATCTTCCTGATCGGCACCCGCCAGATGGCCCTCGCGCTGCTCCTGCACGAACAGGTTCACCGCCTGGGCATGCGCAGCAAGTACGCGGACTGGTTCATCAACGTCTTCGCGGTGTATCCGCTGTTCGTCACCACGGTCGAGGATTATGCGAAGGTGCACCTGGCGCATCACAAATACTGCTTCACCAAGAACGACCCTGACTTCCTGCGCAAGGCGGGCGACGAGTGGACCTTCCCAAAATCGCCGGGCCAGCTGTTCATGATCGCGCTGAAGGACCTGACGGCGATGAACCTGGTCCGCCTTATCCGCGGCAAGACCGCGCCGCGCACCGATGAATTCGAACGCCGCAATCCATCGCCGAAGTGGCTGCGCTATGCGTTCTTCGCTGTAGCAGCGGCGGTGCTGACCGCGATTGGCGGCTGGACCATCTTCCTGGTCTACTGGGTGATTCCGGCGATGACGGTGACCCAGCTGATGGTGCGCTGGATCGCTGTGTGCGAACACCAGTACAACATCGAGAACGGCACCATTCACGAAACGACGCCGCTGATCCAGCTGACTTGGTGGCAGCGCGCGCTGATGCCGGACCTGAACTTCGGCCTGCACGCTTACCATCACATGCATCCGGGCGTGTCGTTCACGAACCTGCCGAAAGTACATGAGATCTACAAGCGCGAGGGACTGGTCGACGAGACGGCGATCTTCCACGGACAGGGCGCCTACCTCAAGTACCTGATGGGTGCGAAGTAAGAGTTTGAACTTCTCCGCTTAAGCGGCCTTTGCGAAGGCCGCTTTTTTTTTGGTTCTTCACGGATTAGCGGGAAAAACCGAACTACGTCCGCTTCCTATTCGCACTTAAAATTGGTCAAGCTAGCAATCAACGTTGCGCCGCAGCTGGTCTTGTGACCATTATAGGCAACGGCAACGCCATTGATCTTGTGGTAGGGATCGCCTTCAACTATTGTCGTGGTGCCGCGCAGTGGGCAAGCGCAACTGTCGCCAATACCTGCGACAGGAATTCCGCCGACGGTGAAGCGTTTGGCCGCGACGCTTGTAACTGTCCCGCCGTGGCTTGTTTTATCATTGAGCCGGATTATGTCAGGCATCCTCTTTCACCTCGCGTCCAGTAGACGTTGAATCGGTTCTGGCGAGGTCATTGTAACCAACCAGTTGCCATGTCGCGGATCGTTGGCGCACGGGACGTTGCCCTGTAAATCTTTGCCATAGGGTTGGTTTTGTGAAAACCGCCGCTGGTGGGAGTAAGTCGCCCGCGACGATCAGATGGCGCTTGTCGCCATCAATGTTGTTTGGGTCCATGCATTGCCACCATCCGGTCTGCACGCATGCCTCGCCCGATGGCGCCAGCGCTCCCAGAGGCGCCTTCGGCGCAGGAATCACCGTCGCGTCATGCGCCTTTCGCACGCGGATCGTGTCGACCAGTCTGTCCCACAACGCCACGGCTTCTTCGTCTGTGATGGTTGGCCTGATTGCAGCCTTTCGATTTTTCCCGACGCCCGTGTCAAATTGCACGTCCAGCTGCGGTTGCAATGGATCGTTCACGGCGCCCAAGCTTCGAAAGCGGAATTCATGTGCGTCTGTATCGGACTTAAAGGCGGGCTTGCGGGCGAGGATCTCGTATCCTTTCCAATCCCTTAATTGACGAGGGCCGCGCCGGAATGTGGTGATGCTGGCATATGCGGCCCCCAGTCCTTGCATTTTTGCGACGTGCTCTGCCCGGGCAAGCAGGGTTTCCAGGTCTGAGGACTCGGGTAGACGATCTCGATTTTTGTGCACCTCAACGGAGAAATGGACGTCTGGAAACTCCTTCAGGCGGACGCCTATCCTGGCTTTCTCGTACGCCAGCGGGAAAGGAATAAATCCGCCTTCAATACACATTCCCTCTTCAACGGGGATTTCATTCTCGGCACGCGCGAGGAAATAGCCGGCTACTCGGTTGAAGTCATTGATCGTCGCCTTTAGTTCGTCACCCGACGGGTCTACCATGTTCGCTCGCTGTACAAACAGGTAGTCGCCCACCGGAACAAATGAGTCTATGCTGTACCAGACGTGACTCTTCGAGCCGAATACGAGTTTCTGGCCCGCCACTGCACCATCAATCACTTTACCGAAGAGAGGCAATTTTATCTCGTTGTCATCGTCAAGAAAATCTCGCTCTTTTTCCACTTGCAATACTTGCTCTGCCACGCGTTCAGCGATGAAGGTCGCTTGACCTGAATAAGATTCAGTCGTAAATTCCACGTCAGCCGTCCCGAAGACAATCGTCGCGGTAGCTGGAACCTCCATCACAAAACGACCAAAGCAAACAGTTTTCGTTTTTTCAAGCAGCGATTGCATACGTGGCGAGAGCGGTGTCATATGTGGCCTTTGGAAGGATCGCGAGCAAGCATTCAGGCAGAGGGTCAAAGCGGCGACGAAGATCAAAGCGTTTGCGTATGAAAGGCGGCGGCGAAGATTCATCATTTTGACCACCTCATTGTTTGGGCAATGCGCACCAAGCTGTAAAGCGTGGAATGTAGAGCTGACTCATCTTTATAGCTTGCTTGATGTTCATAGCCACTTTGTCGGAATACTCCTTTGAATTTTCCACTTCGCAATTGATGCTCGGCAGAGTGCAATGGAACGGTCTGGTCGCCCGGGTCGCCAGGCGGCGTCATGCATGTGACGAACTGCGGCCCAACTTTGCCCGCCGGAGATGGATGACTTCGATCAACAACATGCAATTCTCCTTGGCGAGTATCGGCGACGATTCTGATTGTCTCGACATCGGCAACATGCGCCGCATCCATGATCGACCAACTGACTCGATGCCATGCAGCGTTCCGGAAATCTGCGCCGTAATGAGCGTAGCTTTGGTCATGGTAGGTGTCAGCGATGGCGTTGTGGAAAGCCTTCGCTTTGTCTAGTAATGCGCATGTCGCCTTAAAGCTTGAGTCCTTTTCGCGCTGGGCGGGGTTAATCCATTCCTCCCGCAGTAATGCATACCACGCGCCACGAAGCTTATATATCTCTTCGTAAGGATCGCCTGTCTTCGGGAGGCTCTTGAGTGTTTCCTTTTTGTGCGTAACTCGTAGCCAGTCGTTGCCATATGCTTGACTGGGCAGTAACTCAAGTCCTCCTTGAGCATTGGCAAGTACAGCGGTCACCTCGTCCCCGAAATTTCCCAATACTTTTGGGGCTGCGTCGAATGTACTGTCCTCGAAACCGCATCGCATTCTCTTGTAGGCGGCGCCCGCGCCGATCGCGGGCATGACGCCATGTACGATGCCGAGAACCTCGCTTTGCAATTTGCCCATTTTGGGGTGAATCGCGGCGCGTGCGACGAGGCCGCCCATCGAGTGTGTGACGATGATGACTTTCTCGCACTGGAAGCCTTGTACCTTGTAGCGTTCCATCAGGTGACGAATTCGGTTGGCAACAAGCTTCCCGGAGTCACGGTTCGACTGCAACCAGTTGTACCCCATCGCGTGCACAGGGAACCAGCACCCCCTCAGTGCGTCGCGTAAGCTTTGCTCATCAAGCGGCTTGAGTGCCGGCTGCATGTGAGCTTGCCACGTCGCGGGGTCAACGTCGACGACCTGCTTCCACCATGAGTCCATCTTTCCGCCAAAGAAGGCAGTGTTGAGATGTTTCTCGCACATCTCTAGCAATTCTCGGTAGCTGCCAAAAAACACTTCACCCCAGCCTCGTTCGCGTGCTTTCTGTTCCTTCATCTTCCGGGCCTTGCTTCCGTACGGATCGTCCTTGAGGAGTGGACTGTCTACCGTCACATCCAGCCTGTACCAGAAGTCGACTTCCACGCTTTCGTTTCGCTCATCGGATGTTTCATTCGGGTCGCCAGTGGGATTGTTTATCGGGTCGTATTCGTCAACGACCGACGCTGCCGGATCTAGGCGCAGTTGGCGTTCGGCCGGCGTGGCATTGATCATGCCAAGACACTCCCTAAGGTTATCGGGCCGCCATGCAATGTTATTTTTCTTTTTTAGTTCGTCCTGTCGTTCCGCGCTCATTCGAAGGTTTGAACCCATGATTCCTGGCAGGAATATGATGGGAAGAACGCGTCTTGGCGGGATGCTGTGCACCTGCGGAGTTCGATCCTGCTTTGGCGTCACAAAGCCTTGTGTAGCTTTGCCTCCTGCCCGAGCCGGATCAGTTGGAAGTCTGTAGCCTGGTATCGCGCGAATAGTCATTTGGGTGTTCCAGCAAGTGTGATTCGTGGGCAATTTATTCCTTGAACAGCGCTTCGAATTCAAACCCAGCGAAAGGAATCTCGGATTTCAGAATCTCCGTTAGTCCATCGGCATCAGTCGTTCCTTCAAACACCTGGCCATCTTCCATCTTGGCGCGGTAACGCTGCTTCGCTAAGGGCTCGCCAGTGTTGAGGTCAACAATGCGCACACGTTGGTCGTGCGCTGCGACGCTCTTGGCCAGATTTAAGGACGTGGGACTACCGTCACCTGCTCCGGTGAAGGCCACATTCGCTGACCTGACTGCGTACTCTCCAGTACATTGGGACTGGATTCTTCCGCCACCGAATGCTGCTTGCGCGCCTTGCGTAACGATGGTCAATTTCGGAGCTTGGATTACGATTTCGTCGGATGCCACCAAGACGATGCGCTTTGCCGAGGTAAGTTCGATGTTGTCTTCATGCGCCTGAATCTCGACCTTGCCGCTGGCGGCTGTTAGCTTCATCCCCAGCTTGTGCGCGAACAGGCTTACGCTCTGCATCGCATGCAGAAGCAGCTTTCGTCCACTCGATAATTGGGTATTGCCGATGCTGACCACATCGACATGTGTTTGCGCGCCGATGGAGACATTGGCCTGGCTCCCAAACAGCATGCCTGCCGGCGCCTCGATCGCCACGACCGGACGTCCTCCGTCCGCGCCGGGCGTGCCGCCGCCCGTGTTGCTGCCGTTGTCCCACTGCTTCACGTCGCTGACCAATTGCGACAAAGGCTTACTGTCCGCGGAGCCAACGTGATGGGTATCGGCCAGTTCGGCCAGCTGCTTCTGCACACCCGCCAGTGCCTCGGCGAGGCCGTTGAGACCGTCGCGCTCAAGTTGGCGGCCGACTGCGCGCAAGCGCGCATCGGCGCTGATTAGGACACCCTTGCCGCCCCGGATCGCCACTGCCTGATCACTGCGCAACTCCGCGCCCTCGCCACGCGCGTCGGCCTTGCCCTTGCTGCGCGGTTGCGTGAGGTAGCCGAGATTCAGCTGACTGTGTCCGTGTTCGCTTCCCAGTTGCGCGCTGATCTGCCCGGGCGTATCGTCCATGCGAAGCTGATTGGAACGATAGGCGTTGACTTCCTTGCTCTTGATTCCGGAAAGGTACTTGTCGACGGGCAGGGTGCTTGTATGACTGAACGACGGCGGCGGCGTATGCGCTCCATGCACGCGGCCGATTATCAGGGGCTTATCCGGGTCCCCACCCATAAACACGACAACTACCTCATCGCCCGCGCGTGGCAAGGAGATCGCGCCATAGCGGGCACCGGCCCACCCGCTGGAGACGCGCAGCCAGGCCGAGTCGCGGTCACTGTCCGAGGCGCCCGCGCCGCTTGCATGTTCGTGGTCCTTCGGGCGGCATGCCGGGAAGCGCACCTTCACGCGGCCGAATTCATCGCAGTAGATTTCTTCATCGACTGGGCCCACAACTGTCACGGTTTGTGGCTCCGTTCGAGGTAAATCAATTCGGGGATCGTAGGCGGGCACGATGGGAATTCCACGCCGCACACAGGTAAAGCGATTGGTATAACGCATGCCGCGTTCTTCGCTCGCCTGTTCGAGCGCGCGACTCGCGCTGCCCCAGTGGTTCAGCGCGCACAATCGACGCACCCGGTCATCGAGCGTTTTCGGCAGATTGTTCTCGGCCTCGACTCGGAGTTCAGTGACGACAAACGCGCGTTCGGCGACAGGGTGGGAGTCGATCTCTGGATGGCCGGACAGAACGTTCCATTGGCCGCAACACATTTGCCGGTCACTGCCTTCGCCCTGGAAGAATTTGGCCTCGTATTCGTGGCGCTGCATGCGCAGCAAACCGAGATGGCGATAGTCGTCGGAATCGTCACCCGCGTGTGGGGTGTCGATCAAGTAGTCGTCAAGGCTGGCTGCGAATTGGCTACCAAGAATGCCTTGGTCCTGGATGCTCTGCAGCTCGTGTCCTATCGACCGCGCTTGAGCATAGTCCCAGGTCTGGCGCGCGGTGCTGCCGGATGTTAGGGTTCGCACTGCCTGCCATGCCGTGATGCTGTCGCGTTGTTCGGTGCCGTCGTCGCGATGGTAGCGCACCTCACCGGCGGCGTTCTCCTTAAGCGCCATGGGGTCGTCGAAAAGCACCAGGGTGTGCATCGGCGAATCCCCAGCTGGTCGTTCGGACGCGGCGCCTGGTTGAATGAACCAGGCAATGCCGCGCCGTTTCCACAGGCGGCGCAGAAATGTCGCATTGGACTCGTTGTATTGCATGGTGAATTCACGCTGCGGATAGCGCTTCACATGCATCAGGTTGAAGTCAAATGTGCGCGCCGCGACCGGGTTCTTGTCCCGCCATTCGCGCAGCATGGTGTTCGTAATATCGACTTCATTAGCGTTGCGAAAAACTCGGGTATTGCAGGTCTTCTCCAGCAGTGAAAAGGCATCACGCAAAATTAGCTGGTAGATCGCAAGGCCTCCATCGCTTTGGCCCTCGATTGCACTCCCGATAATTCCGCAAACCGCGCGCAAGCCGCCGGAATCGGTTACGAACTGAAGTTCGGCCGGATTGGCGATGAAATGCTTGAGTGCCATGCCCGAATGAGTGGAAACGCATAGCAGGGTGTATTCGATCCCGCCGCACATCGTCTCCACTCCGCTGACATGCTGCACCAGTAGCACGTCATCGATGACGCCCTTGTCATTCCATAGGCGTAATCGAATAGGGCGGTTTGCCTCCGTAAGGCCAGCCAGATCAATGCCCAGCGTGTTCAGGTTCATAGTCGCGTTGCTCCGTTCGTGAATCGCGGAAGGAGGACGGCTCTGCGAGCAGGGCCGTTCAAAGCAACTAAGGTGAACTACTGGGAACGTGGCGTGTTGCGGCCAATCAATATCTCTTCTCGGGCCTACTCCCGGATATCCGTGATGAACCTTTTTTTATAGCGATGACTTCTCAACGATGCAAACGCATCGCCCGTCCGACTGTTCAAAGCCGATCTTGACCGGGACAAAGCGGCCGATCACGTCTGCATTCGTCAGCGCATGCTGCGACACCCGATGAAGCGTGAAGCGCCCACCTCCGGCCAGCGCCATCGGCAGCATCACCTGGTCGGCAAGATGCTCGCCCAATGCGCCCGTTGAATCGAGATAGTCCTTCAGCTCATTGACCACTGCATCGGCCACCGCCTCGGCGCGCACGCGCTTGTCGCCGATTGCGCTGAATACCTCGGTGACGTGTTCGTATTCCACGGTGATCATCAGCGCGTTTCCGGGCCCATGCTGTTCGGTGAGGTGGATCAGCCGCAGGTGGTCGTCGGGCCATCCAAGCCTCGCGCCGACGATGTCCAGTTCACGCTGGCCGATCGAAGGCGGCAGGTTTGACAGCACTGCTTCGGCATAGCGTTCGCGCTGAGGCCCGCGTTCCATGATTTCGATCACGCGCAATTGCGGGCAAGGCGTAACCTCGGCCAAGACCTCGCCTCCTCCGGCAGGATAGAACCCGAACCGCTTGAGGTGGATTTCGACCGTGGCGCCCATCTGCGCCAGCACGCGGCCATATGCGCGCTTGAGGAACTGCACCGGCGGCGCCATGGGGTTATGCGTGCCGCCGATGACGGTTACCGCCGATGGCTTGTCGCCATAAAGCAGGGCCGGGAGCAGGGTTTGCAGCACCAGCGTCGAACTGCCTGCGGTGCCGATGTCGAACCTGTAGTCGCCGCCCCTGATGGGGCCGGGGCGAAATTCGAGGGATTGGGAGCCGACGTCGGCGTGCGATACGTCGGCGCCGCATACTTCTGCCGCAGCCTGCACCGCGACCAGGTGCTGGCGCATCAGGCCAGGCTTGGCGCGGTTGGCGCGGATGTTCTTCACACGAAACGGGGTTCCGGTGATCATGGATAGCGTCAACGATGTGCGCAGGATCTGGCCGCCGCCTTCGCCTTGAGAGCCGTCTAGGTCGATCATCATTTCTTTGTGGTGTTCGACATGCCCTTTGCGGAATCGAGATGCTGTTCAACCATCGGCAGCATCTTCGCGGCCAGTGCCTTCACGTCCGGGTCCCTGGCCTTCGCTTCCTGCTTCTTGAGCGCGGCCAGCACCTTGGTGTGATACTCCACGCCGGCCCTCTTCATGTATTCGCGGTCGAAGGCGTCACCGCTCAGCTTGCTGAGCCTGGCTGCCATCGCCTTGTGCTTCGCGTCCGGCTCGGTCGGGAGGTTGATGCCCTTGTCCTGCGCAAGCTGGGTGACATCGTTCAGCGCCTGGCTGTGCTCGTCGATCATGCGCTGGGCAAAGGCCTTGACGCCGGCGTTCTTCGTTTTACTGACGGCCAGCTTGCCCGTCTCGACTTCCGCCATGTTGGTGCGCGCCATGTCCATCGCGATGGCCGAGTCGGTCTTGTTCAGCGAGCTTGCGGCCGGCGTGTTCATGCCCGCCTTTTGCGCTTGCACGGCCATCGGCGCTGCCAGCGCGCCAAGAATAGCCGCGCTCAGCAAACTCTTCACAAGTATGGACTTCAGCATTTCGGTCTCCGCAGAATAGGCAACAATGTCGGATTTATATCCCGGTCTACGCGACAGTCTAGCTGTGTACTATCTTTGCGCGCGCTCGATTGCCTGTGGGGAAACTTTTTCCTGCGTGTCATTTACAACCCGACTGTTGCGCCTGCGCGCAGTCAAGCCAATGTTTGATCCACGTACACTGCGGCCCCATCAAAAAGGTAGAAACTTGGTATCGATGGCGGGGTAGCAAAATGGCAATGCGCCAGCCTGCAAAGCTGGCTAAGTTGGTTCGATTCCAACACCCGCCTCCAGTTTTCCGCGGAGGTCGTCCAAGGCCTCCGCTTGTCGTTCGCGCGGCCGTGCTGGTGCGGCCCGCCCAGGCTGCGAGGACAAACTAATGAATGCATTCTTCCGTTTTGCGAGAACTCTCTGTACCGGCGCCCTCATCTGCATCGGCCTTGTGGTCCTGCTGGCAAATGCCGCCAGCGCGGCGCCTTCCGGCAGCATGCCGGCACCGGCCGCCAAGTACAACTACTACGTCTCGCCGGATGGCTCCAACAGCAACCCCGGCACCGAATCCTCCCCCTTCCAGACCATCCAGCACGCGGCAAGCGTTGCCGTTCCCGGCACCACCGTCCACGTCGGCAAGGGAACCTACGCCGGCGGATTCCGCACCACCATCAGCGGCGAGGCAAATGCCCGCATCACGTACGTGTCGACGGTAAGGTGGGGCGCGAAGATCGTGCCACCGGTGAAGTCGGCAACGCATACCGCCTGGGACAACCGCGGCAGCCATGTCGACATCGTCGGCTTCGACGTCGACGGCCGCGGGTCGATCACCGGCATGCCATGGCTGCACGGCATCTACAACGGCGGCTCGTATGTCTCGATCAGGAACAACCAGGTGCAGCACATCGCCACCCGGTCGGGCTGCGGCGGGGCGGGCGCTTCCGGCATCGGCGTCGACAGCTACTACAAGGGCGTCAATTCCGACGTCATCGGCAACAGCGTGCACGACGTCGGCACGCCAGGCTGCAAGTACACCAAGGGCATCTACCTGAACACCACCGGCCGCATCCAGAACAACGTGGTGTACGCCATCGGCGGCGCCGGCATCCAGCTGTGGCACGACGCCAATCGCGCCACCATTTCCAACAACACCGTGGTCGCCTCCACCAGCGGCATCCTGGTCGGCGGCGGCGACTACTATCACACCAAGGGTCCCAACGATTACACCAGGGTCCACAACAACATCGTGTTCGACAACAAGTTCGGCATCACCGAACACGGCTGGACCGGCAAGAACAACACTTACCGCAACAACCTGGTATTCCAGAATCCTTTGGCCGACTGGGCCCTGCGCAATGGGCTGAAGCACACCGGCACGATCAGCCAGGCGCCGCAGTTCGTCAGCTATGGCAAGCCCAACGCGGTGCCGGACCTGCGCCTGCTGCCAAGCTCGCCCGGTATCGGCAAGGGCATCTCGGCGCAAACGCCGCCAGTCGACATCAACGGCAAGGCGCGCAAGATCGCGCGCTACGACGTGGGCGCCTTCCAGCGCTGACGCAGGGCGGGTCAGCCCTTCACGCACACGACCTGCTTGAGCGTGTGCACCACCTCCACCAGCTCCTGCTGGGCGTTCATCACCGCATCGATGTCCTTGTAAGCCATCGGAATCTCGTCGATCACGCCGGCATCCTTGCGGCATTCGACGCCCCTGGTGGCTCCCACGTGGTCGTCGATGGTGAAACGGCGCTTGGCCTCGGTGCGGCTCATGAGGCGCCCCGCGCCGTGGCTGCAGCTGTTGAAGCTTTCCGGATTTCCCTTGCCCCGCACGATGAAACTCTTGGCGCCCATCGAGCCCGGGATGATGCCCAGCTCGCCTGCGCGCGCCGACACGGCGCCCTTGCGCGTCACCAGCACATCGCGGCCGAAATGCTGCTCCTTCTGCACGTAGTTGTGGTGGCAGTTCACCGCTTCCACATGCGTTTCGAACGGCTTGGTAATCACGGTGCGCAGCGCGGCGATCAGGTTCTGCATCATCACCTCGCGGTTGATGCGGGCAAACTTCTGCGCCCAGCCCACCGCCTGGATGTAGTCGTCGAAGTGCTGCGTACCTTCGGACAGGTAGGCCAGGTCCTGGTCGGGCAAGTTGACCTGGTGCTTGCGCATGTCCTGCTTGGCCAGCTCGATGAACTGGGTGCCGATGGCGTTGCCCACGCCGCGCGAACCCGAGTGCAGCATCAGCCAGACGAAGCCCTCCTCGTCCAGGCACACTTCGACGAAGTGGTTGCCGCTGCCCAGCGTCCCGAGGTGCTTGTAATTGTTCGTGTTGCGCAGGTTGGGACGCTTGCGGACGATCTCGTCGAACTCGTCCTTGAGCTTCATCCAGCCCGCGTCCACCGCCGACGGCGCCTTGTTCCACGATCCCTTGTCCGGGCCCTTGAAGCTGCGCGTCTTCGGCGACATGCCGTGCGGTATCGCCTGCTCGATGGCGCTGCGCAGTTTGGACAGGTTGTCCGGCAAGTCTTTCGCGGTCAGGGTGGTCTTGGCGGCCATCATGCCGCAGCCGATGTCGACGCCCACCGCGGCCGGGATCACCGCGCCCGTAGTCGGGATCACGCTGCCGATGGTCGATCCCTTGCCCAGATGCACATCCGGCATCACGGCGAGGTGCTTGTAGATGAAGGGCAGCTTTGCCGTGTTGGCCAGCTGCTGTTTGGCGGCCTCGTCCACCGGGACTCCCTTGGTCCACATCTTGATCGGGCGGCCCCCTCGTTGTGGATGACCTCGTAGGAGGTGTCTTTCTTCATGATTCCTCCGCTTCATGCTGCGAGACCCGATCATCGCAAAAATCGGCTAGGCGCGGTGCCCGGCACGCCGGCAAGCCTCGCGGAAATTTTAGGTGTGTGATCGTACGGAGGAGTAAAGACATTCCCGGTACGATCTTAGCAAGACGCATCACGAACGACGGACATGACAACAATTCACTGGTTCATCCTTATCGGCTGCCTGATGCTGGCGCGCGGCCTGGCCGCAACGTTCATCTCGCGCCTGCCGGTCACGTCCAGCATGGTCTACCTCGCCGTCGGCCTGATCCTTGGACCGATGATGCTCGGCATGTTCAGCTTCTCCCCCACCGAGCAATCGCACCTGCTCGAAACGCTGACCGAAATAGCGGTGCTGGTCTCGCTGTTCTCCGCCGGGGTCAAGATGCCGGTGCCGATCACGCGCAAGCGCTGGTCGCCCGCGATCCGCATGGCCTTCCTGTCGATGGCCATCAGCGTGGGCATGGTGGCCGGCTTCGCCCACCTGGTGCTTGGCCTGCCGCTGGGCGCGGGCGTGCTGATTGGCGCCATACTCGCGCCCACCGATCCGGTACTGGCCACCGACGTGCAGGTGCGCCACGCCGACGACCGCGACCGCCTGCGCTTCGCCCTCACCTGCGAAGCGGGCATGAACGACGGCGCCGCCTTCCCGTTCGTGATGCTGGGCCTGGGCCTGCTGGGCGCGCACGAATTGGGCGAGTTCGGATGGCGCTGGGTGGCCATCGACGTGGTATGGGCGACGGCTGCGGCCATCGCGGTCGGCCTCGCGTCGGGTGCGGCGCTCGGCCGCCTTGGCTGGAACCTGCGCGGCCGCGAACCGAAACACGAAGTCCTGGACGACCTGGTCGGCCTCGGCCTGATCGGCGTGGTCTACGGCCTGAGCGTGCTGCTGCACGCCTGGGGCTTCCTGGCCGTATTCTTCGCCGGTGTGGCGCTGCGCCAGACCGAGTTGATCCTGTCCGGCGCCCACAAGGATCGCCAGGGACTGCTGGTGGCAGATACCCACGACGCTGCCGACGGCGACTACAGCCACGGGCACAACATGCCGCTCACCGTCAGCGCCGAAGCGCTGGTGTTCAAGGAGCATATCGAGCGCCTGTCCGAGCTGACGCTGGTGCTGCTGCTGGGCGGGATGGTCGCCGCCACCGACTTCAACTGGCGCGCGGTCAGCACCGCGTTCTTCCTGTTCATGATCGCGCGGCCGGTCAGCATCCTGCTTGGGCTGGTGGGCTCCAGCGAGCCGATGCGCGTCCGCTCGATCACCGGCTGGTTCGGCGTGCGCGGCATCGGCTCGCTGTATTACCTGATGTTCGCCATTAACCACGGCCTTCCCGGCCATCTGGCGCAGGACCTGATCCAGATAACCGTGGTCACGATCATCCTTTCCATCGTCATGCACGGCATGACGGTCACGCCGCTGATGAACACCTTGTGGGCGAAAAAATGGCGCAGGCGCTAGGCGTCCAGCGCCAGCGTGTCCGACCAGATGTTGCGCGCCCAGTTCATCGCGTAGACGCCTTCGAGTTCGGCGGCCGCAGTGGAGACGCCGCCTGAACCCGGCACGGCCAGCAGCGTCTTCTTCGCGGCGTCGTACGCATGCACCGACGCCACGTGGATCACGTCCTTGTCCGAGACGAAGCTGTAGCAGGTGTTGGTCAGCATCGGCGCGGCATTCGGCGCGCCACCGGCGAACATATCCACGATGGCTGCGGCGCACACCTTGGCGTGCTGGTTGGCCATGTGGGCCGACTTGGGCATCATCGGCGCCACCTGGATGGCGTCGCCCAGCACGTGGATGTTCTTGGCCTGGGTCGATTCGAAGCTGAGGAAGTCCACTTCGCACCAGCGCTTGTTGGCGTTGGCGAGGCCCGCCTGCACCGCGATCTTTCCCGCGCGCTGGGGCGGAATCAGGTTCAGCACATCCGCGCGCACCTTGTCGTCCAGTTCGGATATCGCCGTGCGTGCGCCGGCATCCACGTCCACCGTCTTGAAGTTGTTGCGGTATTCGATCATGCCGGGATAGCGTTCCGTCCAGACGCGCTTGAACAATGCGCCTTTCGACACCACGTCGTCGTTCGCATCGAGGATCAGCACCTTCGAGCGCGGCTTCGCCTTCTGAAAATAGTGCGCGACCTGGCATGCGCGCTCGTACGGGCCGGGCGGGCAACGGTACGGCGCCAGGGGAATCGCCAGCGCGAAGACACCGCCGTCCGGCATTGCCTCCAGCTGCGCGCGCAGCGCCACGGTTTGCGGCCCGGCCTTCCACGCATGCAGCACCGCCTCATGCGCGCCTGCCTTCGCCATGCCGGGCATGCCGTCCCACAGCAGCTCGACGCCGGGCGACAGGATCGCCCGGTCGAACGTCAATATCTGGCCACCCGCCAGCCGCGCCGTGCGGTTCTGCGCGTCGATCGCTTCGACGCTGTCGCGGACGATGCGAATGCCGTAGCGGCTCGCGAGTCCATCGCGCGGCATCGTCAGGTCGGCAATCTGGCGCGAGCCGCCAAGTACAAGGTTGGACAGCGGACAGGAGACGAACTGCGCTTCCGGCTCGACGATGGTCACGTCGATGCTTCCCTCGCTCCACATGCGGATGTAACGCGCGGCGCTTGCGCCGCCATAGCCGCCCCCTACAACCAGCACATGCGGCCTGGCCTTCCCTGTCATGCTGGCGCAGCCGGTGAGTGAAACCAGCGCGGCGGCGGATATGAATTCGCGACGTTTCATGGCTATCCCCCTTATGGTTTTTGTGAAGCCAGGAAGGCGGCTATCTGCTCGACCTGCTGGTCGGTATAGCCCTTCGAGATCTGGTGCATGATGGTCGCGGGCCGCGTGCCGTCCCGGAAGGCGCGCATCGACGCCACCAGCGCTTCCTTCGGTTGCCCCGCCAGCTTCGGCAGCGCGTTCCCCGCCGGTTTCCCGTTGGTCCCGTGGCAGGCCACGCAGGTCGCATACAGCCGCTCGCCAACGGGCGAAGCGGCGGCAAGGACAGGTGCAAACAACAGCAGGCAAAGCAGCTTGTTCATGAACTCCCTCCTGGTTATGGCCGGACGCCCGGCGATTCGATCGGCATGCCCTTCGCGCGCGCGGCGAGGTACAGCTCCAGCTCCACTAGCTCCTGCGCGTTGTAGGGCGGTACTTCGGCGCGTACGCCGCTCATGCAGTTGCGCAGGCGGCGCTGAAGCGATCCCACGCCTTGCCATTCCAGCCGGTAGATCGGGTAGGCGTTGGCGTGCCCCTGCGGGATCGTGCTGCCGCCAAGCTTCTTGCCCCAGTTGGCGTCGTGGCACTGCGCGCACGACAGGTTCAACTGGCCTATCCGCTGGAAGAATAACTGCTTGCCCCGTTCGGTGGGCTCGCGCAGGCGCTTGTCGGCGGGTGGATTGACCGGCATGCCGCGCGAGTGGATGGCGACGTAGCTCTCGAGGCTGAGAAGCTCACGGCTCTCCGGCTTGAACGGCTCGGCGTGCATGCCCTTGCGGCACTGGTTGATGCGCTGCCCCAGGTTGATAACGCCGTTCGCCGATTCATCGAAGGTTGGGAAGCGCGCCGCCACGCCGCGCATAGTGGACTTCGCATCGCCGTGGCAGCTGGCGCAGGACTTGCCGTCCTTGCCCGCCTTGGCCTGCCACATCGCTTCGCCCTCGCTTACCCACAGCATCGCCGGGTTCTGGGTGTCGTCGCGCTGCATGGTCCTTGTCGATTCGCTCATGAAATCAAAGCCGGAGCGGCGCTGGCCTGGCTCCACTGCCATCGCTGCCGCCGCGATGCAGGCCGTGACGAGGACGAAGGCGCGGCGCCGCATGGCTTAACCCATCACCGTGATGGGCCGCGTTTCGGCCTGGGAGAAGCCGTTGTCGCCCTCCCAGCGGAATTCCAGCGTACCGTTTTCAGTCGCCACCGTGAAGAACGCGATGTAAGGATTGGCCGAAATCGCCGGATGCAGTTCGGCGCCGAACACCTGCTGCCCGTTGTACAGGCAAGTAAAGCGGCGGATGATGTCGCGCGCCAGCACCTTGCCGTCCGCGCCGGGACGGAAGCCCGTCTCCATCGGATGCGCTATCAGCGCCTTTATCTCGATGACTTCGCCGCGCCTTGCCTGCGCGGGCATGGTGATCAGTGCGCTCGCCATTCAGGCCTCCCCTTCGATGCATGCCGCCAGCGTGACGATCACATCGGCGCTGCCGGACCAGAACGAGCCATCCGAGAGACGCGCCACCGCCACCAGCTTCTGCGAAGTCGCCAGCCGAATGCGGGTCGACACCACGGCCTTGCCGCTGCGTGGGCCAAGCGTGAATTTGACCACGTCGGTCTGGGGATTACGTTCGTTGAACACTGCGATCGCAGTCACATGGTCGGCTGCGGTCATCGGGCTGTCGACGCTGACAGTCATTGGAACAGCGTTGCCATTGTCGACCAGCTGGGCGATATCGAGCGTTACTTTGCCCGCCGTTGGCGCGGCGCCGCCGGTGAAGGCGGCAATCGCCGACGCCATCTCTTCCGGCGTCGCCATCACCGGCCCCACGACCGCAATCGCCAGCATGCCAACGCCTGCGGACAGCAGGCGCCGGCGGGTGTTGTCGAGCGCGTCGCTCATCGCAGCGTCTCCAGCCATGCGACAACGTCTTCCACCTGCTGCGCCGTGAAGATAGTCTTGCCTTTCAGGGCGGGCGGAACGCGCGCCAGGCCTTTGGTTTCGTAATACGCAGGCATGATGGTGGCCAGGTTGAGCCGGGCCGCATCGACGATGCGCAGCCGAAGCTGGCCCGCCGACCAGCGCGCGCCACTGCCCGCCAGGTCCGGTGCAAGCGTGCCCTGGAAGCGTTCCTCGGGAATCGGCCCGGTGTGGCACAGCAGGCAAAGGCCAAGCTGGCGGTTGGCGACGATGGCGCGCCCGCGTGCGGCGTCGCCCGGCGTGCCGGTCAGCGATGCGGGAATCGCATCGCCTTTCACTACATACGCGGCATGCGCCACTCCGCACGCGGCGCTGGCCGCGGCGGCGAGGAACAATGTGGCGGCAAGTCGCATCGCATCACCCGCGTCAGGTCCGCTTCAGGCTGTGGTTCTTCAGCGGCAGGTCGCGGATGCGCTTACCGGTGGCGGCGAAGATCGCATTCAGCACCGCCGGCGCGGCCACCGCGATCGTCGGCTCGCCCACCCCACCCCAGAAGCCGCCCGACGGCACGATCACGGTTTCCACCTTCGGCATCGCATCCATCTTCATGACCTCGTAGCTGCTGAAATTGTCCTGCTCGATTTGCCCATCCTTCACCGTGCAGGCGCCGTACAGCGCGGCCGACAGGCCGTACACGAAGGAACCCTCCACCTGCGCTTCGATCTGCTGCGGATTGACGACGTGGCCGGGGTCGGTGGCCGCGACGATGCGGTGGATCTTCAGCTTGCCGTCCTTGCTGACCGAGACCTCGGCGCAGGCGGCCACGTAGCTGCCGAAGCCGTGTGTCTGCGCCAGCCCGCGGAACACGCCCTTGGCCGGCTTCTTGTTCCAGCCGACCCGCTCGGCCACCGCGTTCAGCGTGGCCAGGTGTTTCGGATGGTTGGCCATCAGCTTGCGGCGCAGCGCCAGCGGATCCTGTTTGGTGGCGTGTGCGATCTCGTCGATGAAGCACTCGAGGTAGATCGCGTTCTGGTTCAGGTTCACGCCGCGCCAGAAGCCCGGCGGCACCGGCGGATTGCGCATCGCATGGTCGACCAGCAGGTTAGGGAAGGTGTAGCCGATCATGGCTTCGCCGCCGCCCGCATTCAGGCCCTGGAACACGACCGGGTCCTTGCCGTCCCTGATATTCTGCGGCAGCACGGAGGCGAGGATGGACTGGCCCGAAATGCGCATGTGCAGCCCGGTGATCTCGCCCTTGGCGTCAAGCGCGGCAGTCAGCTTGCACTGCGTGACCGGGTGGTAGCGGCCGTGCATCATGTCTTCTTCGCGCGACCAGATCAGCTTTACCGGCGTGCCGGGCAGTTCCTTTGCGATCAGCACCGCCTGGCGCACCCAGTCGTGGGTGGCGCCGCGCCGGCCGAAGCCGCCGCCCAGGTGCACCTTGTACACCTCGCACTGCGCCGGCGGCAGGCCCGATGCCTCCGATGTCGCGGCCAGCGCGGCTTCACCGTTCTGGGTTGGTGTCCACACTTCGCAGCGCGACGGCGTCCACTTCGCCGTGGCGTTCATGGTCTCCATGGTGGCGTGGTTCTGGTACGGGTACGAATACACCGCCTCCACCTTGCGCGCCGCGCCGGCGATGGCCGCGCGCGCGTCGCCGTTCTGGTTGCCCACCACCGCGTCATTCGCGTCCAAGCCGGCCTTGAGCATGGCGGCGATGTCCGCGCTCGACAGCTTGGCGTTGGGGCCCTTGTCCCATTCGATCGGCAGTGCGTCCAGCGCGGTCTTGGCGCGCCACCAGGTATCGGCAACCACCGCCACGGCGGAGTCGCCCACCTGGATCACCTGCTTCACGCCCGGACGCTTTTCGATGGCGGAGGCGTCGAAACTCTTAACCTTGCCGCCGAAGACAGGGCAATCCTTGATGGCGGCATTGAGCATGCCGGGCATGTTGATGTCCATGCCGTAGACCTGTGCGCCGGTGGTCTTTTCCACCGTGTCCAGCCGCGCCAGGCGCTTGCCGGCGACCTTCCAGTCCTTCGGGTCCTTGAGCGCCACTTCGGTCGGCACGGGCAGTTTGGACGCGGCGCCGGCCAGCTTGCCGTAGCTGATGGTGCGGCCGGTCGGCACGTGCGTGACGATGCTGTTGGCGGCGCGGCACTCGGCCACCGGCACCTTCCAGCCCTCGGCTGCGGCCTGCACCAGCATCATGCGCGCCGCGGCGCCGCCCTTGCGCACGTATTCGTGCGATTCGCGGATGCCGCGGCTGCCGCCGGTCGAGAAGCTGCCCCAGACCCGCTTGCGCGCCAGGTTTTCGCCCGGCGTCGGGTACTCGGTGGTCACCCGGCTCCAGTCGCATTCCAGCTCTTCGCCCACCAACTGGGCGAGGCCGGTCAGCGTTCCCTGCCCCATCTCGGAACGGGCGATGCGGATGACGATGGTGTCGTCCGGCTTTACCACCACCCAGGCGTTGACCTCAGGCGTGGCGGCGGCATCCTGTGCCGACACGTCGGAGGCAAACGGAATGTGGAAAGCGACCACCAGGCTGGCGGCGGTGCCGGCCGATTTTTTCAGGAAGCCGCGGCGGGAAGCCGATGCCGGTGCGGTAGCGGCGCTCATGCTTTTTCTCCCACGTGCTGGATCGCCAGGCCGGCGCTCTTCACGTCGCCGCCCTTTGCCACCACCTTGATGGCGGCGCGCACGCGGTTGTAGGTGCCGCAGCGGCAGATGTTGGTCATCGCCGCGTCGATATCGGCGTCGGTCGGTTTCGGCTTGGCTTTCAGCAGCGCGGTGGCGGCCATGATCATGCCCGACTGGCAAAAGCCGCACTGCGGCACGTCCAGCGCCGCCCAGGCCTTCTGTACCGGGTGCGAGCCGTCCTTCGACAGGCCTTCGATGGTGACGATCTTCTGGGACGCGGTCACCGACGATACCGGCCGCACGCAGCTGCGGGTAGGTTCGCCGTCGATGTGGACGGTGCAGGCGCCGCAGGCAGCGACGCCGCAGCCGTACTTGGTGCCGGTCAGGCCGAGCTGCTCGCGCAGCACCCATAGCAGCGGCGTGTCATCCTCCGCCTCGAATTCACGCACACTGCCATTCACGTTCAGCTTCGCCATCCCGCGCTCCTGTCGTAGTTGTTCGAATGAAAACGTAGAACATATTACACCTGCTTTTCGGTGGATGCTGAAGCATTCATGACCACGGTAGTCGGGGCGCGATATGAGCAATGGCAAGGCTGGCCGGAAACCCATGCCTACAATCGAGCTGATCGGTCGTCACACAATGGAAAGGCGGTGCTGCCATGTCGCTGTTTTCCGTCATCCCTGCCTTCTCCCGCCGCGCCGCCATCGCGGTATGCCTGCTTTGCTGCGGGGCCGCCAGCGCGCAGTCACCCGCACCGGCGCGCCAGGAAATCGTCCACTTCGGCACGTTCGAGAACGACATGATGTTCGACACGGACCGCTACTACACCAACGGCGTGCAGTTCTCGGTCAAAGGCTCGCGCGACCGGCGCGGCCGATTCGTGCGCGGTCTGACGGAACGCGCCTGCGGCCCGCTCGGCTGCGAAGGCAGCACGCTGCTTACCACCCAGACCAACTTCGGCCAATTGATGTACACGCCGAACGACATCACCGTGGCCGCGCCGCAGCCGCTGGACCGGCCTTGGGCGGGCCTGCTGTACGTCGAGCAGTCCTACGCGCTGCTGTCGCCTGACCGCCGCACGCTGACCACGCTGACCGCACAGGCTGGCGTGACGGGGCCGGCCTCGCTGGCGGAGGACGCGCAGAAGCTGTTCCACCGCATGCTCGACCGCCCGCTGCCGCAGGGCTGGCACAACCAGGTCGGCGGATCGCTTGCCGTGATGGCCAGCGCGGAGCGGCGCACCGCCATCGACGGCCTGTCGGCCACGTTCGGCGACGACATTCAAGTCAACACCGCAGGCTACTGGCGCCTGGCGGCAGGCAACATCATGAGCTATGCGGCGGGCGGGCTGGCGGTCGTGGTCGGCAAGGACCTGCCCGACGTGTCGCCGCCGCCTCCCGGCATCGGCAACAAGCTTGCGCCGCAACGCTTCGGCCTGACCACCTGCATGGTGCGCTGGCTGCAATGCACCACGTTCGGCGTGGTCGAAAGCCGGGTGATGGCGCGCAGCATTTTCCTGGATGGGCGCCTGTTCCACAACGACCGCAAGGTCAAGCGCCGCAATTTCGTCACCGACCTGATGGTGGGCATGCGGCTCGACTTCCCGGATACAAGGACCGCCAGCCACGGTCCGTGGTTCGTCCAGTTAAAGGTCACGCGGCGTTCGCGCGAATTCAGTGCGACGATTCCGGTGCCGCGCCACCGGATGGCGGCGATCACGCTCGGCACCGAATTCTGAGTTTGTTGCCCAGCGTGAACTGGCAATCTATACTGCGCCAACGACATTGCAAGGATGCTCACATGCGCAGGACATGGATACTACTGGCGCCGCTGCTGCTGGCTGGCTGCGTCAAGGGCTCGGCCACCCACTACATCAGCGGCAACGATCACACGCTCACCGTGCGCGTGATCCAGGACTATTTCTGGAAGAAAGAGGTCGACGTGAGCGTGGTGGCGGCGCGCTGGCCGGATTGCCAGCGCCAGTTCAAGCTGGGCGCGCTGCCGCTGGCGGAGATGGATATCGAGGTGTTTTCACCGGGCGAGAATGTGTACAGCCTGCGCGCGGGGTCACGCCTGTGGCAATTTGAGACGCAGAACTGCACGATGCTGCCGGCGCCCGCGCCGGCAGCGCTGGGGGAGCCGGTGGGGCTGTACACCATGGTGGATGGGAAGATGGTGTTTGAGAAGGCGGCGAAGTAAGGCGGCAGCCTTCCCTACTCCCGCCTCTGGGCCAACAAATCCTTCAACTGCTGCACCGACTGCGGCCGCCCGGCCTTGTCCAGCGCCAGCTCCAGCAGCGACGATTCGTCGCCCTTGGTCAGGGTCCATTGCTTGAAGTATTCGTGCACGGTGCGCCACGGCGGGAACTCCGGCGGCAGGCTGCGCCACGACTTGCCGCTGTTCAGGAAGTACAGCACCGCGTTGAACACGTCGTACAGGTCATGCTTGCGTGGCCGCGTCTTGCGGCGCGCCGCTTCCAGCATGCCGCGGGCGGCTTCGAATTCTTCGCGCGAGACCTCAGTCGCGAATTCCGGTATGGCCATCGCATTCGCACCTCCAATGATCCTTGGAGGCGAAAACACGGAACAGGTTCCCGCGCCACCGCCAAAACTGGCGATAACCGTGAATCAGCTCGCTATACGGCTCGCTGCCTGACGCAAGGTTTCCGCATGTTTGCTGTCGCCGCGCCACACCGCCAGCTTGGCGGCGATGCGCTGCACCTGGGTGCGGTTGCGCTGGCAGGATGCGTCCGGCATGTCGGCAAGCGCATCCACGATCTGACCCGACAAGCGGTCGATGCGGCCGGCGTCGTGCGGCATGAAGTCGCCCAGCCCCTGCAAATAAGTAGCGCCCCATTGCAGGCGCGTGGCTGGGCCGGTCGCACGGTTCCAGGCCTGTTCGTACCAATTGACCGCGCGCACCGCGTCGCCGCGCTTCTTGGAGATCGCGGCCAGGTTGTGCATGAAGTAGAACGGCGAGTGCGAACGTTCCAGCTCAGCTTCCAGCAAGGCTTCCGCTTCATCGAGCATGCCGGCATCGGCCAGCACGCCGGCCGCCGAATTGAGCAACGCGTGGCGCAGCGCCGCGTCCATCTCGCCGGCGAGCGCGGCCGCCACGCGCGACCTGACGTGCTGCTCCAGGCCGGAGCCGGGTGCGCCAAGGCGCGCCATCCGCACCCTGGCACGCAGCACCGACAGCCGGTCGGTCACGCACAGCGTCTGGTCCGCTTCCAGCATATCGAGCGCAGCTGCCCACGCCTGCGCGAATTCCGTCCTGGCGCTGGTGTCGGACTCGGTCAGGAAGCACACCATGTCGACCGCGTGGGAAATCACGAGATCCATCTGCACGCATACGGTTACGGGATCGGCCAGCGCCTCGCACAGGCGCGAAATCGCGGCGCGCTGGTCGATGCCCGACTTGCCGCCCATTGCGGCGGCGTGCAGCGCGTGCCAGTCGAGGCGCACCGCGGCTGCCGGCAAGGTGCAGGCGCGCGTCATGCTCGCCAGCGCTGCGGCGAAATCGAGATTCTTGAGCACCTGCTGCTCGTCGGTGTCCCACGAATAGAAACTAAGCAGGCGCCATTCGTCGTCGGACAAAATCCGTTCGCGCGACAAGGCCGCGCTGAGCGACTGCGCCACGGGATAGCGCGCATCGAGTGCCAGCGCCAGCGTTTCGACGAAACGCTTCGGCGCCAGTTCGCACGGCAGGCGCGTTACTTCGGTGCCGTCTGGACGGAACACCACCAGCGTTGGATAGCTGCGCAGCCGGAATTGTTCCGCGAATTGCTGGGCGCCGGGCCCATCGCCGTCGATGTGCAGGGCGACGAAGGATTGCGCCAGTTCGGCAAAGTCCGGGCGCGCGAAGGCGCCGGCGCGGATCCGGTTGCACGGCGGGCACCAGCTGGCGCCCCAGTAGAGGAAAACCGGGCGGCCCGATGCGCGGGCCCTGGCAAACGCTTCAGCGGGCGGGCCGCTGAACCAGTCGACGCCGCCCCGGTCCATCAGGCGTCCCGAGCCAGTGCGAGGAATTCGGTGCGCAGCCCCAGGTTAGGCTGCAGCTCGCCCAGCATGGCCGAGGTGATGGTTTCTTCGCCCGGCGTGCGGATGCCGCGGCTTTCCATGCACAGGTGGCGGCACTTGACGACCACGCCGACCGCCTTTGGTTCCAGCACTTCCATCAGCGCGTTGGCGATCTGGATCGTCATGCGTTCCTGCACCTGCAGGCGCTTGGAGAAGCAGTCGACCAGGCGGGTCAGCTTGGACAGGCCGACGATCTTGCCGTTCGGGAGGTAGCCGACCGTGGCCTTGCCGAAGAACGGCGCCAGGTGATGTTCGCAATGGCTGTACACGGGAATGTTGCGCACGACGATCAGCTCGTTGTACTGCTCGGCGCCGTCTTCGAAGGCCTTCAGCAGCTCCACCGGATTCTGGTCGTAGCCCGCCGTCCACTGTTTCCATGCCTTGGATACGCGGTGCGGCGTCTCGACGAGGCCAGGACGGTCGGGGTCTTCACCCAGGCTGGCGAGAAAACGGCGCCAGTCTTGTTCGGAGAAGGCTTCCTTGGACATAATTTTCAACCCTAAATTTTTCGATTGCCGACAGTATATAGAAAACGGCGATCCCTGACCCGCGGGGCAAGGGCATGGCGGCTATGCCTGGAATCCGATACTTGTCGACAATGCAACGGGTTCCTTGCGCTAGCCGGACTCATCGGCCGCAGCTCCGCGCTAGCGTAGTGGGCATGTCCGTCCACCCCGGGAGAACGCCATGTTTGGAAGCACTGTACTGGAAGTGGCAGTCGGCCTCACCTTCTGCTATGCCGCGGTGGCGCTGATCGTCAGCACGCTGCAGGAAGCGATCGCCTCCGTCCTGCGCCTGCGCGCGCGCACCCTGCTCGAGGGCGTCAAGACGATGCTCAACGACCCCGGCTTCAACGCGCTGGCGCGGGCGCTGTACGCGCATGCGCTGGTCAACCCGCACGACGACGGCACCGCCGGCGACGAAGGCGCGCTGAAACACAAGCCATCCTATATAGAGCCAAAACAGTTCGCCACCGCGCTGCTGGACACCATCCAGACCATTCCCGGCGACTGGGCCCAGCTTGGCCGCGACATCGACGCCGTCCCGGACGAACAGGTGCGGCGCGCGCTGCAAAGCGTCTACCGGCAGGCCAACGGCGACCTGGCCAAGCTGCAATCATCGCTGGAAGGCTGGTTCGACAACGCCATGGAACGGGTGTCGGGCGCGTACAAGCGCCAGTCGCTGATGGTAAGCCTGGCACTGTCGCTGCTGATGGCGGTACTGTTCAACATCGACAGCATCCACCTGTTCCGCACGCTGTGGCAGCAGCCCGCCCTCGCGGCCCAGCTGTCGGCCGACACGCTCAACCAGGGCGCCATCGATGCCCTGCGGACGCTGCCGATCGGCTGGCAAAGCTTCCCGACGAAATTCGACGCCGACTTCGCGATGCAGGTGGCCGGCTGGCTGCTGACCGCGTCCACCGCCCTGTTCGGCGCGCCGTTCTGGTTCGACCTGCTGCAAAAGGCAGTGCAGGTGCGCGGCACCGGCGTCAAGCCGGAACAGCGCAACAAGATCCGTTCAGTTACCGGGACGGTGAGCGTCGACCAGGATGCTTGATACGGAGATGTGAGGCACGCGTTCGGGCCATTCGTCGTCCGGCCCGAACCAGCGCGCTTCCGACAGCTCGTTGGCGTCGATGCGGATCTCGCCGTCAAGGTAGTCGGCGGTAAACGCGATCATCAGCGAATGCGGGAACGGCCACGACTGGCTGGCGAAATACTTCAGGTTGCGCACGCGCAGGCCGACTTCCTCGAACACCTCGCGGTGCACCGCCTCCTCGATCGACTCCCCGGCCTCCAGGAAACCCGCCAGCGGCGTGAATCGCTTGCTGGGCGAGAACTTGTGCATCGCCATCAGGTAGGCGTCGCCCTTGCGGATCAACACCATCATCGCCGGCGAAATGCGGGGATAAGCCGTCATGCCGCAACTGGCGCACTTGAAACAACGCTCACCCATCACTTTTTCCATCGCCGAGCCGCAGGCCCCGCAGAAGCGATGGGTACGCGCCCACTCGGCCACCTGCGACGCGCGCCCGGCCAGTCCCAGCAAGTCTTCGTCCCAGCCGCCGAACAGCGAACGCAGGCCGCGCCACTCGTAACCCGCAGGCGCGACCGATTCGCTAGTGGCCCAGGTGGTTTGGCAATAGCGGCCGTCAAACATGCCCAGCGGCTGCATCCCGCCGGTGCCGTCCTTCAGCGCGTCAGTCAGCGCAGCATCGGGAAGCGCCAGGTCTTCGGCGCGCACCAGCAGCTTGCCCTCATGAAAAATAAAGCTCAGGGGATTGGAAGAAGGCTTCGGATCCATCAAGGGCGTAAACGAGTGCGGTGTTTTCAGCATTTTTCGTAACTCTTCTGAGGGCGGTGCGCACATCATACCGTCAAGCCGGGCCGATTGTCTGGCCTGCGGCGAAGCCATGTCTTACCGCACCGGCAGGCGAAAAAAAACCCGGTCGGCCTGAGGCCGCCGGGGGAAAACCTGCCAAGATGACTGTCCAGGCAGGCGGGAAAACGCTTTACGTCCTGATGATCAGCTGCACGCACCCAGCACGGCGCCATTCTTCAGGTGAGCCGGCACGGCGTTGTCCGACACGCAGATCTCGTGGGACTTGCCGCTGCCGGTCGTTTTGCAGACCAGCACCTTGTTTCCTTTGCAGCTGGCGTCGATCACCGCGATCGTCACTGAGCTTTCGGCACGGCAGCCATTCTGGTTGGCAACCTGCACGCGGAACGCGTAACTGCCTGCCGCCGATGGCGTGAACACGGTGCTGGCGCCGTTGGCGCTGCTCAGGCCATCGCCCGGCGTCCAGATGAATCCGCTGGAGGAGCCCGCCGCGGTATCCGATGCGGTCAGCGTCACGTTCTGGGCGCCGTAGCCAAGCACGATGGTGTTGGCAGGCTGGCCGGTAGGCGTCGCATCGGTGCGGCTGACGGCGATTGCCGGAGCCGGCACGGCGCCCTCGACCCGGACCACCGCTGGAGCGGATGCCGTGTTGCCGGCCTTGTCGGTCGCAGTCAGGACGACCGGGTTGTCGCCGAGTGCGTGACACGTGGGTCGGGCCGTATTGCGCGGTGTTGCCGGCATTGGCCAGGGTTGCCACCGCGCGGTACGGATTGATCCAGGCGTGGAGTTCGAGGCCGCGCTTGCGCGATTCATCGAGGGCGAATTGCAGCGGGTCCCAGGCCGGATTAGGCGCCGCGCCCTGTTGATTCGTCAGGTAATACGACCAGGGCTCGAGCGCACTTGGATACATCGCATCCGACTGGCTGCGCACCTGCAGGAAAGCGGCATTCATGCCGGTTGCCTTGTTGTGGTCGAGGATAGTCAGGAGCGCGGCACGCTGCTGGGCCGGCGTCTGCAGGCGGTTCGGCCAGTCAAGGCTCAGGTGGGTACTGACCCACACGCCGCGCATTTCGCGTTTCGGCGGTATGGATTGAGCATAGCCGGCAGTCGCCACGCACAAGGCGGCGACCGCCAGGATTAGCGTCTTCATGGTTTTTGTTTTCGCTTTAGGTGGAAAAGCATATGGTCTCGACATATGCGCCCTTTGCAATTTTGCCAATGAAGGTTACGCCCGGTGTTATCGGTCGGCTAATGAAATTTGCCGATGTGGCTATAACTGGCCGGAATGGAATCGGGTCCAAAGTGACTCAAAGTTCGCCGTCTATGGCCAATTTCTTGCGCTAGAATGGCCGGGCAGTTCAACAACAACCGGTCCTCGCACTCGATTTTTCACAGGAGACTTCCATGAAATCAGTCAGCCTTGGTACTGCAGTCCTTTTCACCCTCTTTACCCTTTCAGCCCACGCTTCAGAGCCACCAGTCAAGAAAGCCGGCGGCATGCTGGTCGATGGCAAGGGAATGACCGTCTACACCTATGACAAGGACAGCGCCGGCAAAAGCGCCTGTTCCGGCCAGTGCGCCGCGAACTGGCCGCCCGTCATGGCCGGCGACGCCAAGCTGGACGCGCCCTACACTGCCATCACGCGCGACGACGGCAGCAAGCAGGTCGCCTACAAGGGCAAGCCGCTGTACACCTTCGTGAAGGACAAGAAAGCCGGGGACAAGACCGGCGACAAAATGAAGGACGTGTGGCATGTAGTGACGGACTGACGGCTGCTGGGTGCGTATCGCGCAATGCTAACGGCAAGACGTCCCTGAAGAAGTAGCGAAGCCCGGGGAGTGGCTTCGCGTTTTTCAACACTTGGCATATTTTGCTCTGTTCAATAATACGGCACGTTCACGTGACGTGAAATTTTAAAATCATTGAACAATCATGAGATTTCGTTCATAATTTTATCCAGTTCACGTTACGTGAAGCGAGATCAAATATGAACGAAGATGCTTTCAGCCTGTTGGCCACGGGCGATATCGAACTCATCAACTGCGCCGTGCATGCGTTACGCGGCTTTGTGGCCCTCCACAGTGAAGTACATCCCCACAAGGAAAGGAAGTGGGATGCCTTGGTTCACCTGGAAATTGAAGGGCGGAGATTAAAGTACGACTGCAAGGTGAAGACAAAGATCGACAGACATGCCGTCCTTCGCGATATGAAGGCTAGGGGCGATGTCACAAAAGCTAGTTTGCTCGTTACCTCGACGCTAAGCAATGAACTTGCCGCTACCTGCCGCGAACTCGGAATCCAGTTTATCGATACCGCCGGCAACGCATTCATCAACGACGGGAACGGTTTGTACATCTTCATCAGCGGACGCCGGGCCGATGATAGCAGCCGTTTCGCGCTGGAAGGCTCGACCATTACTCCCGCCGCCTTGAGGATGATGTTCGCTTTTCTGGCCGATCCATCCATGCTAAACGCGGCTTACCGCGACATTTCAGTCGCAGTTCGGGTTTCCACTGGGGCAATCGGCAAAGTTTTCGAAACCTTGGAAGCAAGGGGTTTCATTGCAAAGGCTCCCAATGGAAAGCGCATTATCGCGGCTCCAGACCTGCTGCTGAGTGAATGGGCCACCGGTTACCTGGGGCGGTTGAAACCGAAACTCAAGACATATCGCTTTCGGGGTCCAAGCCCGGCCGAGTTCAGCGCACGCTGGAATCCAGGATATCGTGAGTCAGCATGGGGGTGGGGTGGCGAGGCTGCGGCAGCGATTCAAACGGGGCACTTGAAACCTGAAACATGTACCGTCTATATCGACATGGATGCCCCGGGCGCATTGCATGCGATGGTCAAGGATTTCAAATTGAAGGCGGATCCGAGCGGCCCTATCGAGATTGTCCACGCCTTCTGGAACATGGACTTTTTCACCGAGAGCTTCCCGACGGTTCCGCTCCCCCTGATCTACGCGGATCTGCTTGGAACAAACGATTCGAGAAATCTCGCTGTGGCGAAGCTCATTGCGGCGGAGGTTCTGCAAAATGTACGCAGTTAGCGCAGACCGCCCGCTCAATCCAGTAATCCTTGCTATCCTCCGGGCCTTGCATCTCGCGACGGCGCAGCTCGGCTACAGCTATTTCCTGGTGGGAGCAACCGCGAGGGATGTCATGATGACCCATGTGTTCGGGATTCAGACGAGACGTGCAACGCATGATGTAGATTTCGCGGTTGCATTAGAGGATTGGCATTCCTTTGATGTTCTGAAGAATGCACTCATCAACACAGGCGATTTTGAAGCTGCCGATCGCCATGCACATCGTTTGCACTACAAGCTGGCAGAATTCGGAACGGCATTCCCATTGGACCTGATCCCGTTCGGGGGAGTCGAACACAAACCGCACGAAATCGCTTGGCCACCCGACATGAATGTGGTCATGAATGTCACGGCATACGCCGAAGCGTTAAGATTCTCACTCGAAGTCGACGTCGGCGATCAACTTGTCGTCCGGGTTGTTTCGATACCCGGACTGGTCGCGCTTAAGCTGCTTTCGTGGAACGACAGAGGCCTTTCTGATAATCGCGACGCTCAAGACCTCTTCTTCATATTGGGCCACTACCATGAGGCTGGGAATGAGCAACGGCTGTACGACGAAGAATTCGCAATCCTGGAGGCATGCGGATTCGATCCGAGCCTGGCAGGCGCCAGATTGCTCGGCCTCGACACTCGACTGATATTGGAGGAGCGCTCACGCAATGCCCTTCTCGCTGTACTTGAGGATATGCGCAAGCGCGAACGGCTGGTCGTACACATGGCACAACGGTTCGCGGAGTTTGGGCCGGAAACCGCATCCGATCTCTTGTCACAATTCGAGCAAGGGCTAAATTTTCCAACTCCGTAATCCCACAAACGAAAAAAAATCCCGATGACTTTCGCGAGTCACCGGGATTTTTTTCGAAATAATGCCGACAGGCGTTAGAACGGAATGTCGTCATCCATATCCGAGAAATTCGGCGCCGGACGCGGAGCGGGGCGTGGCGCCGGTGCGGCCGGCGCCTGCTGCTGCGGACGTGGCGCAGGACGGCTCGGAGGCGCGTCGTAGCCTTCGTCCATGCCGCCGCCGGCGTCGCCGCCCATGCCCTGGCGGCCGCCCAACATCTGCATGTTTTCAGCGATGATGTCGGTTGCGTACTTCTCGACGCCGTCCTTGTCCGTGTACTTGCGGGTCTGCAGGCGGCCTTCGACGTACACCGACGAACCCTTTTTCAGGTACTGGCCAACGATCTCGGCCAAACGGCCGAAGAACGAGATGCGGTGCCATTCGGTCAGCTCTTTCTGCTCGCCGGTGTTGCGGTCCTTCGACTTGTACGAGGTTGCTACTGCAATGTTCGCGATGGCGTCGCCGCTTGGCATGTAGCGAATTTCCGGATCGCGCCCCAGGTTGCCGACGATGATGACTTTGTTAACTGATGCCATGTATTACTCCTGTTTGAAAGCGGCGGCGCGCGACGCGATATTTATTTTCAGACGAGGATTATAAAGCCAGACACCCCGCCATGGCGATCATTCTTGTTGACCCGTCATGCGTTTGCTCCGGGCATGAATACTGGTATTATATACAGTATCCCGCCTACGATTCCCTGAGCGTTATCAACACGCTCTTTTGCCGCATACGGACACAGCCAGCCGTAGTAGCCAGGCGCGTTTGAATCGAATCAAGGCTATAGTGTGTGGTTGACCCTCAAAGGCAAAAAATAAATGGAACAAATCCGCATCCGCGGCGCACGTACGCACAACCTCAAGAACATCAATCTTGACCTTCCCCGCAACAAACTGATCGTCATCACCGGCTTGTCAGGCTCAGGCAAGTCCTCGCTCGCGTTCGACACCTTGTATGCCGAAGGCCAGCGCCGCTACGTCGAATCGCTGTCCGCGTATGCGCGCCAGTTCCTGCAGCTGATGGAAAAGCCCGACGTCGACCTGATCGAAGGGCTGTCGCCGGCCATCTCGATCGAGCAGAAGGCCACATCGCACAACCCGCGTTCGACCGTCGGCACCGTCACCGAAATCCACGACTACCTGCGCCTGCTGTACGCGCGCGTCGGCACGCCCTACTGCATCAACCACCCGGACAACGCGCTGGCCGCGGCGACCGTGTCGCAGATGGTCGACGCGGTGCTGGCCATGCCTCTTGACACCAAGCTGATGATCCTGGCGCCGGTCGTCGCCAACCGCAAGGGCGAGCACTCCGACCTGTTCGAGGCGATGCAGGCGCAGGGTTTCGTGCGCTTCCGCGTCCAGAGCGGCACCCACGCGGCGAAGATCTACGATATCGACGAACTGCCCAAGCTGAAGAAAACCGAGAAGCACACCATCGACGTGGTGATCGACCGCGTCAAGGTCAACCCGGAGATCAAGCAGCGGGTGGCCGAAAGCTTCGAAACCGCGCTGCGCCTGGCCGACGGCCGCGCCGTGGTGGCTGAAATGGACCGGGCCGCGGACGGCGGCGGCGCCGAACACGTTTATTCGAACAAGTTCGCGTGTACCGAATGCGGCTACTCGCTGCAGGAACTCGAGCCGCGCCTGTTCTCCTTCAATAATCCGATGGGCGCCTGCCAGGAATGCGATGGCCTGGGCCATATCGAGTTCTTCGATCCCAAGCGCATCGTCGCCTTCCCCAACCTGTCGCTCGCATCGGGCGCAGTCAAGGGATGGGACCGCCGCAACCAGTTCTACTTCCAGATGCTGTCGAACCTGGCCGCGTACTACGAGTTCGACATCGACGCGCCGTTCGAGCAGTTGCCGGAAGCGTCGCAAAAGGCCGTGCTGTACGGCTCCGGCAAAACGTCGATCCCGTTCACCTACGTGAACGAGCGTGGCCGCACCGTGATCCGCGAGCACACCTTCGAAGGCGTGGTCACCAACCTGCAGCGCCGCTACCGCGAAACCGATTCGATGGCGGTCAAGGAAGAACTGGCGAAGTTCATCAACGAGAAGCAGTGCCCGTCGTGTGCCGGCGCGCGCCTGCGCACCGAAGCGCGTCACGTCATGATCGGCACCGGCAAGCAGCAGCGCGCGATCTACGAAGTGGCCAACAAGCCGCTGCGCGACTGCCTCGACTTCTTCGAGAAGCTGGTGCTCAAGGGCGCCAAGAAGGAGATCGCCGACCGCGTGATCAAGGAGATCGTGTCGCGCCTGACCTTCCTGAATAACGTCGGCCTCGATTACCTGTCGCTCGACCGCAGCGCCGACACCCTCTCGGGCGGCGAAGCCCAGCGCATCCGGCTGGCGTCGCAGATCGGCTCCGGCCTGACCGGTGTGATGTACGTGCTGGACGAGCCGTCGATCGGCCTGCACCAGCGCGACAACGACCGCCTGATCGAGACCCTCAAGCACCTGCGCGACATCGGCAACAGCGTGCTGGTGGTGGAGCACGACGAAGACGCGATCCGCACCGCCGACTACGTGATCGACATGGGCCCGGGCGCGGGCGTACACGGCGGCCAGGTGACCGCCGAAGGCACGGTCAAGGAGATCTTGAAGAACAAGAACTCGCTGACCGCGAAGTACCTGAACGGCACGCTGAAGATCGCGGTGCCGAAGAAGCGGCACGCCTCCAATCCGGACCGCCAGCTGGTGATCTCCGGCGCCACCGGCAACAACCTGAAGAAGGTATCGCTGAAGCTGCCGGTCGGCCTGCTCACCTGCGTGACCGGCGTGTCCGGTTCGGGCAAGTCGACGCTGGTGAACGACACGCTGTACCCTGCGCTGTCGCGTCACCTGTACGGTTCGCAGACCGAACCTGCGCCGCACGATTCGATCAGCGGGCTTGAGCACTTCGACAAGGTGATCGCGGTCGACCAGGCGCCGATCGGGCGCACGCCGCGTTCGAATCCGGCAACGTACACCGGCCTGTTCACGCCGATCCGCGACCTGTTCTCGACGGTGCCGATGGCGAAGGAGCGCGGCTACAGCGCCGGGCGCTTCTCGTTCAACGTCAAGGGCGGCCGCTGCGAAGCCTGCCAGGGCGACGGCGTGATCAAGGTGGAGATGCACTTCCTGCCGGACGTGTACGTGCCGTGCGACGTCTGCCACGGCAAGCGCTACAACCGCGAGACGCTGGAAGTGCACTACAAGGGCAAGAGCATCAACCAGGTGCTGGACATGACAGTGGAAGACGCGCACGAGTTCTTCAAGCCGGTGCCGGTCATTGCGCGCAAGCTGCAGACGCTGCTGGACGTGGGCCTTGGCTACATCAAGCTGGGACAGAGCGCGACCACGCTGTCGGGCGGCGAGGCGCAGCGCGTGAAACTGTCGCTGGAGCTGTCCAAACGGGATACGGGCCGCACGCTGTATATCCTGGACGAGCCGACCACTGGCTTGCATTTCCAGGATATCGATTTGCTGCTGAAGGTGATCCACCGCCTGCGCGACCAGGGCAATACCCTGGTGATCATCGAACACAATCTCGATGTGATCAAGACGGCGGACTGGGTTGTGGATTTGGGGCCGGAAGGCGGCGCGGGTGGCGGGCAGATTATCGCGACCGGGACGCCGGAGGAGGTGGGGGTGAATCCGAATAGCGTGACGGGCAGATATCTGGTGCCGTTGTTGAAGTTGTAGGATTTGCCGGCATGGCGGATGCGCCCGATGGGCTTATCCGCCCTACGCGTCATCATTTAACATGTAGGGCGGATAAGCCGAAGGCGCATCCGCCGAATTGGCTCCAAATAGTAAAAAGGGACGGCACACGCCGTCCCTTTTTACTCCCCGCCTCAGAAACTTATACGGACAGGCGCTTTTCCAGATCGGCCTTCACCTGCACCAGCTCCTGCGGTACATGGCCTTCCAGCTTCTGGAACAGCTCCTCGTGCAGCTTCAGCTCTTCCTTCCACGCGTCCTTGTCGATCGAGGTGATCGTGTCGAACTGTCCTTGGGTGAAGCTGATGCCGTCCCAGTTCAAATCCTCGAAGCGCGGCGTGGTGCCGAACATGTTTTCGGTGCCCTGTGCATTGCCTTCGGTACGCTCCAGCATCCACTTCAGCACGCGCATGTTGTCGCCGAAGCCAGGCCATACGAACTTGCCCTCGTCGTCGGTGCGGAACCAGTTGACGCAGAAGATCTTCGGCAGCGCAGCCGCGTTCTTCGCAGCGACCTTTTCGCCCAGCCGCAGCCAGTGCTTGAAGTAGTCGCCCATGTTGTAGCCGATGAAAGGCAGCATCGCGAACGGGTCGCGGCGCACAATGCCCATCTGGCCCGCAGCGGCAGCGGTGGTCTCGGAACCCATGGTCGCAGCCATGTACACGCCTTCAACCCAGTTGCGCGCTTCCGTCACCAAAGGCACGGTGGTCGAACGGCGTCCGCCGAAGATGAACGCCGAAATCGGCACGCCCGCAGGATCGTCCCACGCCGCATCGATCACCGGGTTCTGCGTCGCAGCCACGGTGAAGCGCGCGTTCGGGTGCGCGGCCTTGGTGCCGGACGCCGGCGTCCAGTCCTTGCCCTGCCAGTCGACCAGGTGCGCAGGCACTTCCTTGGTCATGCCTTCCCACCATACGTCGCCGTCGTCGGTCAGCGCGACGTTGGTGAAGATGGTGTTCTCGCCCAGGGAGGCCATGCAGTTGGAGTTGGTCCTGGTGTTGGTGCCCGGCGCCACGCCGAAGTAGCCCGCTTCCGGGTTGATCGCGTACAGGCGGCCGTCGGCGCCCGGCTTGATCCAGGCGATGTCGTCGCCGATGGTGGTGACTTTCCAGCCGTTGAAGCTCGCCGGCGGGATCAACATCGCGAAGTTGGTCTTGCCGCAGGCCGAAGGGAAGGCCGCCGCGACGTAGTGCTTCTTGCCTTCTGGCGATTCAACGCCGAGGATCAGCATGTGTTCGGCCAGCCAGCCGGTGCCGTCCTGCTTCGCTTCCTGGTTGCCCATGTTGGAGGCGATGCGCAGCGCGAAGCACTTCTTGCCCAGCAGCGCGTTGCCGCCGTAGCCGGAGCCGTAGGACCAGATTTCGCGGGTCTCAGGGTAGTGCACGATGTACTTGGTTGCGTTGCACGGCCATGCCACGTCCTTCTGGCCCGGACGCAGCGGCGCGCCGACCGTGTGCACGCACGGCACGAACTCGCCGTCGGTGCCCAGCACGTCATATACGGCCTTGCCCATGCGGGTCATGATGCGCATGTTGACCGCCACGTAAGGCGAATCGGACAGCTCGACGCCGATGTGGGCGATCGGCGAACCCAGCGGGCCCATCGAGAAAGGCACCACGTACAGCGTGCGGCCGGCCATGCAGCCGTCGAACAGGCCGTGCAGGGTGCGGCGCATTTCGGCCGGGTCCATCCAGTTGTTGGTCGGGCCTGCCTGTTCCTTCGTTGCCGAGCAGATGTAGGTGCGGTCTTCGACGCGCGCCACGTCCGACGGGTCGGAGCATGCCAGGTAGGAATTCGGACGCTTCGCCGGGTTCAGCTTTTTCATCGTGCCGGCGTCGACCATCAGCTGGCACAGGCGGTCGTACTCTTCCTCCGAGCCGTCGCACCAGTAGATGCTGTCAGGTTTCGCCAGCGCGGCGATCTCGGCCACCCAATTGATGAGTTTCTGGTGCTTGATGTAAGCTGGGACGTTCAGTGCTGCAACGCCACCCATGACGGGCTGATTCATAGTACCTCCAATGCCAATAAAGAATTCTTCTCGTGTCCTGTCACGGCAGGATCGTCGTCAGCTGAAGAGCTTGCGCACGAGACTCTTGGAGGGGGTCCGGCGAAAACGGCGGTCTTGTCGACAACTATTTCGCTATGAAGCGAAGGTTGGTGGACTGGTGCTGCGAGGAATTTGGGGGCCCGAGGCCGCTGCCAAAACCCGAAATTAGGGGGACGATTGTACACCCGCCCTTACTCCATTAACATGCCAAACCGTCAAAAATGTAGGAATAATTGTTGACTGTTGTAGTAGGCTATTTCGATTATTCTGAATCCTGTTATTTACTTACGAAGCTTTGTTAAACATCTGCCAACTCCCATGAAAATAGCGATTCTCGACGATTATCAGGACAGTGTCCGTCACCTCGACTGCTTCAAATTGTTGGATGGACACGACGTCCGGATCTTCACCAATTCGAGTCGCGGCGTGGGCCAGCTGGCGATCCGGCTGGCGCCCTTCGACGCCCTGGTGCTGGTGCGCGAGCGCACGGCTTTTTCGCGCGCCTTGCTGTCGCGCCTGCCGAACCTGAAGCTGATTTCGCAAACCGGGAAGGTCAGCGGGCACATCGACGTCGAGGCCGCGACCGGGCACGGCATCGCGATCGCCGAAGGCGCTGGTTCGCCGGTGGCGCCGGCCGAACTGACCTGGGCACTGATCATGGCGGCCACGCGCAAGATCGTGCCCTATGCGGCCAACCTGAAGGACGGCCTGTGGCAGACCGCGTCGGTGAACCCGGTGCTGAACGGGCTGGGCACGGTGCTGAAAGGCCGCACGCTGGGCATCTGGGGATATGGAAAAATCGGCCGCATGGTGGCCGGCTACGGCAAGGCCTTCGGCATGCGCGTGCTGGTGTGGGGACGCGAGGCGAGCCGCGCGGCGGCGGTGGCCGACGGCTTCGAGATGGCGCCATCGCGCGAGGAATTTTTCGCCCAGGCCGACGTGCTGAGCGTGCACCTGCGGCTGAATGACGCGACACGCGGTATCGTCACCGCCGACGATTTCGCGCGCATGACGAGCACCGCATTATTCGTGAATACGAGCCGCGCGGAACTGGTGGAAGACGGCGCGCTGGAAGCCGCGCTGGCGAAGGGCCATCCCGGCTACGCGGCCCTCGACGTGTTCACCAGCGAACCGCTGGAGGCCGGCGCGCCTCTGCTGCGCATTCCCACCGTGCTGGCGACGCCGCACATCGGCTACGTCGAAAAGGACAGCTACGAAATGTACTTCGGCGCGGCGTTCGAGAACATCGCCAGCTTCGCCAGGGGCGAGCCGCAGAACATCCTGAACCCGGAAGCGCTGGCGCGCTAGCGCTCTTCTTCCTCTTGCGGTGCGAGGCGGATTTTCGGCGCCGGCATCACGTGCGCGCGCGTCCATAACCCTGCCCAGCCGGGCGGCCAGCCGATATCGGGGCCGTCGTAGGCCGGCAGGCCGGCGCGCACCGGAATGACCGGCACCGGCGGCATGTCGCGCAATCCGCTTGCCGCGGGTTTTTCCATGTCGAGGCTGTACATGTAGCCGGGCAGGAGGGCGTCGCACACGTCGGCGAACCACGCGGTGTGGTCCTCGTCGCGGCCCAGCGCGCGCGCCAGTCCTTGCGGATCGAATTTGGCCAGCGCGTGCACCAGCTCCTCGGTGGTGGCTCCCGGCGAATCGCCCCAGCCCATCACGGGATTGACGTTGTAGTCGGCGCCCGAACCGTACCAGCCCTCGCGCCACGGCCGCTGCATCCAGTTGCGCTGGCCGGTGAACAGGTGCCAGCGCCAGTGCAGGCCGGACGGCTTGGGCCAGGAATAGAGGTACAGCTTTTCGTAGCCGGCCGCGTGCAGCGAGCGCACCATCGCCATCAGGCGCGCGTGCGGCATGCGCTCCGGCGGCGCGCGGCGGAACAGGATGGCCTCGCCGTCGGCGAACTGCACTTCATCGGTGGAGAGATTCAGGTCAAGTGTGCGCGATTCGGAACCGAAGCGCGCCGAGATCCAGCCGGTGAGCAGGTTGACGTGCGTGATGACGCCGTAGCCCCGGTGGCGGTGGAAAATAACAGTACCTGGTGCAAGCGCTTTCATCTGGTAAGCCGGGCAAAAAAGGTGAGTCTACTGAGGCGGCGCCACGGATTCCAGACCGGTCACAACCGGATACATCCTTCTTGCGCATTTCGACAGCAGGTGTGGTACAGGCTATCATAAGCCACTTTTTCTGCAACCATACCATCACACACCATGAGCCTGCGCATCATCGCCACCGGCGGAACCTTCGATAAACACTACAACGAACTGACCGGCATCCTCGGCTTCTCGGACAGCCACCTGCCGCAGGTCATCGCGCGCACCCGCATGACGATTCCGGTGGAGCTGGAAGTGCTGCCGCTGCTCGATTCGCTCGACATGAAGGATGAAGACCGCCAGCGCGTGCTGGCCTCGTGCCGCGCGGCGGCCGAGAAGGCGGTCGTGATCGTGCATGGCACGGATACGATGAAGGAGACGGCGGAGGTGCTGGGGACGGCGGGGCTGCCGCAGGCGATCGTGCTGACCGGCGCGATGATCCCTTACGAGATTGCGAACTCGGATGCGCTGTTCAATTTGGGGTTTGCGACCGGGGTGGCGCAGGTATTGCCGGCGGGGGTGTATGTGGCGATGAACGGGCAGGTCTTCGCGTGGAATAACGTGACCAAGAACCGCGCGGCTGGGGTTTTCCAGCCGTTGTAAAAATCAAATCGGCGGATGCGGGCGTCGCCCGCATCCGCCGAACTAGCGCCGGCGTTATGCCGTCGCTTCCCCGCCCAAGGCCTCGACGATATCGTCCATCATCTTCGACAGCTCGCCCGTCATCAGCATCATGTCGTTGTCGAAGCGCTCTTCGTCATTGCGCGTGCTGGTCTCGTTTTCCTTGATGACGTCCAGCGGCTTGATGCCCTTCACCGCCAGCGACTCGGTCAGGACAAAACTGATCTTGTCGTTCCACGTCATCGCCAAACGCGTGCACTGCTTGCCCGCCGCGATGTGGCGGCGGATGTCGTCCGCTTCCAGCGTGTGCTTAACATAACGCACCGCAGCCTTGCTCTCGCCGGTTGCGCGCAGTTCGGTATCCTGGTCGACGGTGAAGCCGGCCGGCGCTTCATCCATTTCCAGCCATGCGGTCATCACCGCCACCGGCGAACGCTGCACGCGCAGGCTTTCCAGCGGCATGCGGTCGACCGCCTTCAGCAGCAGCTTGATCACGTCGTCAGCCTTCGACGGGCTGGCCGCATCGACCACCAGCCAACCATTGACCGGGTCGATCCAGGTCCACACATTGCTGCGGATCGAAAACGCGCGCGGCAGCAGTTCGTCGGCCACGCGTTCCTTCAGTTCTTTCATCGCTTTCTTGCCGGGAGCGAAACCTTGCGCTTCTTCCAGCTCGGCCGCCTTGGCCTTGGCTACCTGGTTGATGACGGAACCTGGCAGCAGTTTTTTCTCGGTGCCCAGCAGGATCAGCATCTGCTTGTTGACCGTATGGACAAGATTGCCATTGCCGCGCGGGGAATCCCAGCCCTGGCGCAGCAGTTCGTTGCTCGACGCAGGGGCGAAACGCAGCGGCGCCAGCGCCTCTTCGAGTTGCTCAGGAGTGTAGGCCCATGGTGCGGGCAGGCGGTAAATCTGTAGATTCTTGAACCACATGTGCTTTGCCTTGTTTCTGTCAGTAGTGCAGGGGAACGGTATTCTACACGCTCGTCCCGGCCAGCAAGTCGGGATGTTGTGCAGAGTCTCTTCTAAATAATTGCGTCGTCTTCGTCGAACAAACTGAGTTGTTCGAGCTGCTCCGCTTCGCCCAGGCGCACGCCCAGTCCCAGCAGGCGAACCGGCTGCCTGCGGCGCTGCCAGGCGGTATCGATCAGCTTTTCGAAGCTGGCCAGCGTAGGCGCCGCGCCGGCCAGTTCCACCGTGGTTTGCTGGAAGTCGGCGAACTTGATCTTGGCAAAGGGCTTCAGCGCCAGCGCCCCGGAACCGCTGCGCTTGATGCGCACCTGCAGCCGTTCGTACAACTCCGGCAGCAGCGCGATGCAGGCCGCCAGGCCTGGCACGTCGGGGGTGTAGGTTTCCTCGACGCTGACCGATTTGCGCTCGCGCGAGTTCGATACTTCGCGCTTGTCGTCGCCGCGGCACAGCTCATACAGCCGCGAACCGAAGCGGCCGAAGTGCATCTCGAGCTTTTCGAGCGGCCAGCTGCGCAGGTCGCCGCAGGTTTCGGCGCCCAGTTTGTTCAGCTTGGCCGCCGTCACCTTGCCGACGCCGTACAGCTTTTTCACGGGCAGCGCCGCCACGAAGGCGTCGACCTCGTGCGGACGCACCAGGAACAGGCCGTCCGGCTTGTTCCAGTCGCTGGCGATCTTGGCCACGAACTTGTTTGGCGCCACGCCGGCCGAGACGGTGATGCCCACGGTCTCGAAAATGCGCTTTCGGATTTCCTGCGCGATCAGGGTGGCGCTGCCCTTGCAGTGCGGCGACTCGGAGACATCCAGGTAGGCTTCGTCGAGCGACAGCGGCTCAACCAGGTCAGTGTAATCGTTGTAGATGGCCAGGATCTGGCGCGACGCGGTGCGGTACTTGTCCATCGCCGGCGGGATCACCACCAGGCTTGGGCACAACTTCAGCGCCTGCGCCGTCGCCATCGCGGAATGGATGCCGTAGCGGCGGGCTTCGTAATTGCAGGTGGCGACCACGCCGCGCTGGTCGGGCCTGCCGCCGACCGCCAGCGGAACGTCGCGCAGGGCCGGATCGTCGCGCATCTCGACCGATGCGTAGAAACAATCGCAATCGCAATGGATGATTTTTCGGACAGGGGCGTTCACTCGGCGATATGCCCCATCGAATCGGGCAACTACTGTAATTATGTACAGTATTCACCGAAACGGGTTTCGTTGCAAGTAAACGAAGGAAAGGGGGGCGGGAAGCCAAAGCCTCCCGCCCCTCCCTTGCATTACGTACAGCCTGTTATTGCCTGTAGATTACCAGGTTTCTTTCAGAGTGTAGGTGCCGTTGGTCGCGCCCGTACCGCCGCTGTAGTAAACAACGCGGATGTAACGAGCAGCCGTGGTGCCGCCGGTATTGGTCAGCGTGACGGTGTCAACCACGCCGGTGCCGTTCTCGCTCGAGCCCAGCAGGGTGCCTGCGCTGTTGTACACGTACAGGTCGTAGTCCTTGCCGGCGCCTGGGGTCAGGGTCGAGGTCAGGGTTTTGCCTGCTGGCAGCTGGACTACGAAGTAGTCAGTGTCGGAGGTGGACCCCATGTTGGCGTTGACCGTGGTGCCGGTGGTGGTGACGGTGTTAGCGGTAGCGAGGGTATTGTTCGACTCGGTTTCGCTGATGGTCGGGCCTGGGATAGCGGTTGCCGCATCAACTGCCGCGTTGGCATCGACGAGACCGCTGCCGCACTGCGAGCAGGTCGCAGGGAAGGCGCGCGACGAGGACTTCAGGCGGCTTTCGATCTCGTCCGGAGTCAGGGCTGCGTTCTTCGACAGCATCAGTGCTGCAACGCCTGCGACGTGCGGGGTTGCCATCGAGGTGCCCTGGTAGAACACGTAGTTGTCAGCGCCCGGTGCGCCGGTGCCGGCGTTCAGGGTCGACAGGATGCCGTTGGTGCTGACGGTGGTTTCGCCGCCTGGCGCCGCGACATCGACCACACTGCCGTAGTTCGAATAGAATGCGCGGCCGCCGGCACGGTTGGTCGCTGCAACGGTCACAACGCCTGCGCAGTTTGCCGGGTTGGAGTTGCTTGCGTTTTGGTTTTCGTTACCTGCCGCAACGATCACAACCGTGCCGCGCGAACGGGCGCTGTTGATCGCGTTTTGCGTGGTGGTGTCGCAAGCGCCGCCGCCGCCCAGGGACATGTTGATGACCTTGGCGACGTTGGTGTTGGCCGGCACGCCGGAAACGGTACCGCCCGATGCCCAGATGATTGCGTCGGCGATGTCGGAAGTGTAGCCGCCGCACTTGCCCAGTACGCGCACCGGAACGACCTTGGCGTTGTAAGCCACGCCGGCGACGCCGACGCTATTGTTGGTCGCCGCGGCGATGGTGCCCGCCACGTGGGTGCCGTGCCAGCTGGAGTTCTGGGTCTGGGTCGGCTGGCCGCCGCCGCACTCGCCGGCAACGACGCGGTCGCCCGGATCGCTGGCGTCGGAATCGCGGCCGTTGCCGTCGTTCGACACGAAGGTATCGGAGATGAAGTCGTAGCCGCCGACGTACTTGCCGGACATGTCAGTGTGCGGACGGTAGCCGGTGTCGATCACGGCGACGTTGACGCCGGTGCCGGTTGCCTTGTCCCACGCGGTGGTCAGGCGCAGGCCGCCAGTCGTTTCGAAGTAGTGCCACTGCTGGGTGTACATCGGATCGTTCGGGGTGAACATCTTCTGCATCATGCGGTCTGGCTCGGCGTACTCGACGTCAGGGTCGCGCGCCATCAGTTCGCGCGCCACTTCCTGCACCTCGGCCAGCTTCATGCGCTTGCTCAGCTTCATGACCTGGGCGCCGGTGGCACTCGAGTGGGACAGTGCCACGGTCAGGCCGAACTGCTGGCCGGCGCGGTCAACGATCGCCTTGCGGCCTGGCCAAAGTTGGCGATTTTCGCTGCGCCTTTGCCGGCAGCCTGGGAATCCTTGTACTTCACGATCAAGCGGTCGGTCTGGTCCAGCACGCTTGGCGCGGCCTGGAACTCAGGAACGGCTGCGACAGCGCTTACTGGGCCACCGATGGCTACGGCAGCTGCAAAAACTCCCAGCAGGGCTGGGTACGTCGAATGCTTCAGCTTCATGTCAATCCTCTATTTTCCGTAAGAATTTTATGATGGAAGTACCGCCCGGAAACCCCGGGTCGCTACTCCCCTTTTCTTCTGCGCAATTGTCACGCAGTCCCACCTTTTCTCGGCAGGTTTTGCAGATTACGCTTAAACAGATTGCAAGATTCAAAAATTCAATCGTTTGCGGCGTATTCACAACACACAAGTCGATGGCTTGAGAAATATCAAACGATATTCGGAATTCCTAAGTTATTGCCGATTTTTTGATTGTTTTTATTTTGAAATTTGGGATTTGATTTGTTAAGATTTGGACAGAAATGACTGCCGACAACGTGAGGATTGGCGAGAATGTGGCCAGAATTGGACACCGGATTGATGCTATATGCATGAGCCCGGATTTGACAATTGGAAACGAACACACGCGGAATTGTGCCGAGTTGACGACGTCGTGTCTCAACGGCAGAGAACTAAAGCCCGGCTTGGAAGGATGTGCAACAGAATGCGGAAATGGATGCAGAATAGAAAAAGGGCCCGACAAGTCGGGCCCTTTTTCACTGATGCTGGCGGAGCGGACGGGGCTCGAACCCGCGACCCCCGGCGTGACAGGCCGGTATTCTAACCAACTGAACTACCACTCCGTTTACTCTGATCGGTATTGCTGATCATGATGCAGGTCCCTGAGTCTTGGTGGGTGCTGAGAGGGTCGAACTCCCGACCTACGCCTTGTAAGGGCGCCGCTCTACCAACTGAGCTAAGCACCCATATCCGCTTAACTCAGAGACTTCTTGCATCCGACGCTTGTCATCGCGTCTGAAGAGGCCGAATCATAGCGCATTCCTTCAAATATGCGCAAGGGTTTTTCTGAAAAACATGAAAAACAGCATCTAAACGAGGGCGTAATCCTCCATCCCGGCTCAGGCAAAACGCAGCATCGGCTCGCCGCATTCCACCCGGTTGCGGCCGCCGCTCTTGGCTTGGTACAGCGCGTGGTCGGCGCGCGCCAGGGCCGCGTTGATGTGCTCGCGTGGATCGATCAGAGCCACGCCGATGCTCACGGTCAGTGCATGGCCGGTGCGCGGCAGCACCGCGGCTTCCACCGCGCCGCGCAGCCGCTCGGCCACCTGCAGCGCGCCGCCCAGGTCGGTGCCGGGCAGCGCCAGCGCAAATTCCTCGCCGCCCAGCCGGCCCATGA
>NZ_QYUP01000109.1 GCF_003590855.1 Massilia cavernae | reverse complement strand
CACGGTCTTCGGCTGCGGCGGCAAGGTGGCGACCGGCTCCGGCGCGGAACCCGGCTGCAGGCGCAGCGCCTCATTGCTCCTGGCTGCTGCAAGTTCCGCATCGATCATGTTTTTCCCCTTCTCCGGCCTTCGCTTTTTGGAAAGTTACGAATTGATTCTACGGGCCGGGCGTGGCGGTCTTTTGACAATGAGCAAGTAATCCAATGTGGCAAACTCAGCCGTGGCGCAGCACCAGCACCAGCATGGTGGCGGCGGCGATCGCCACCCCATAGGGCATGCCGCCGACGCTGGGAACCGCCAGCAGTTCGCCGGTGGCCGGCGCCCCGGTCAGGCGCATGTAAAGCGGACGCAACAAGGCGCGCATATTGGCCAGGGTGGCGCGCAGCAGGCCGCGGGCCAGCACGATGGCCAGCGCCATCAGGCCGCCGATGCAGAACGCCGCCAGCGCGATTTCCAGCGCCAGCACGGGGCCGGTGAAGGCGCCGGCCATCGCCATCAGCTTGACGTCGCCGGCGGCCATGCCGCGCACACAGTAAAGGGGGAAGAACACGGCGAAGCCGACCGCGAGGCCCGCCAGGCCGGTCGACAACAGCGAAAAGGGTATGCCGGAGGCAAGATGCAGCACGGCGGCGCTCAGCAGCCCGCAGCCGATCAGGCGGTTGGGGATCTTTCGTTCCACCAGATCATGCACACTGGCTGCAAGCACCAGCGCAATCAGGAACAGGTCGAGGGAGGTCAGGGTGCTCATGGCGGTCTCAGGGGAAAAATGCCTTCCGGGCCGGGCCCAGCCCGGAAAGCTGGCGTTGGCTAAACCGTTGCGGGTCAGCCTGGGACTACAAGCTTGCCGGAGATCTGGGTGAACGCGTTCGTCAGCCCATCGCCCAGCACGTCCACGCCGATCAGCAGTGCAGTGGCAATCAGGGCCGCGATCAGGCCATACTCGATCGCGGTGACGCCATCTTCGTCATTCACGAACTGTTTCACGGCAGTGGTAATGGTGTTCATGACAACTCCTTCGCTAAAGTTCGACACAAAGCCCTGGCGCGGTTGGACAGCGGTAAGTTGCTTTCCTTGAAGATTTTTTCCGTACTTCAATTCTTGCGCCATTGAGTCCACTATATATTTCGATGCCACACGGCAATTTGACTGCGCACAAATTTTCCATGTGGAACTACTTGATGCTTTTCTGGATGCTTTGGCAACGTGTGTATCCAGAAAGATAAATTTACCGCCAGCATGTCGTCGCGCACGCACACGGCGTTAGAATCGCGCTGTAGGGCTGACGGGTGCACGCAGCAATTGCCAAATATGCAAAAAACTATTATCCTGCAATGCTGTTCTTTGGAATTGCCTGTGCTTGGCTTCTCAGTGCGCCTTTGCTAAGTTGAGGATTGGACGCGGTTATTCCTGAGCTGGGCCTAGTTGCTTGATTACATTTCTGAGAACGACATGGATTCACTTCTGAGACACATGGTGGACATGACCGGCCACCGCGATCACACGATGCTCGACATCTCGGCGATTTCGGCGGTGCAGGAACTGGCCGGCGCGCTGCAAACCCGCGTGCTCGCCATCAACACTGTCCGTGGCCAGAAGTTCGTCCGTCCCCGCGCGATGGTTGGCGCCGGCCTGCCGCCGCGCCTCTTCGACCAGCCCGACAGCGCCCAGCTGGACGAACCGCTGTCCGGCTACCCCGAGCTGGGCGCCTGCATTGCGCAGCACGAGGACAGCGTCGAAGCGATCACCGCCGACGGCAGGCGCATCCTGTGGTTGCCGATCTGGATGGGCGACAAGGTCACCACCTGCCTCGAAATCGTCCACCCGCACCCTTACTCCAGCGACACCATCCACGTCATCGGCGGCATCGTCAGTGTCTACCGCAATTTCCAGAACCTGCTCGACTACAGCGAGCGCGACTCGCTCACCGGCCTGCTCAACCGCAAGACCTTCGACGACCAGCTCAACAAGATGGTCCAGGTCACCGCCGAGCACGAACCGGCGCCGCCGCCGCTGCCGGGCCAGCCCGAGCGGCGCCAGCATGTTGATTCCGAGAAGCAATGGCTGGCGGTGGTCGACGTCGACCATTTCAAGGCGGTCAACGACAAGTTCGGCCACCTGTACGGCGACGAAGTGCTGATCCTGATCGCCAACTTGCTGCAGTCCTCGTTCCGCGCCCAGGACCGCGTGTTCCGCTTTGGCGGCGAGGAATTCGTCGTGCTGCTGCGCTCCACCTCGCTGGTCAACGCGCAAAAGATCATCGACCGCTTCCGCACCAACGTCGAGAGCTACGAGTTCCCGCAGGTGGGCCGGGTCACGGTCAGCGTGGGCTTCGTCGGCATCAGCGCCTACGAGTCGCCGGTGAACATCCTGGGACGGGCCGACCAGGCCCTGTACTACGCCAAGAGCAACGGCCGCAACCAGGCCTGCCACTACGACCAGCTGGTCTCGGGCGGCCAGCTGCAGGCGGTCGCCTCCAACGCTACGGCGGAATTTTTCTGAGTTTGGCTGGCCGCTCAGGCCAGCAGCATGAAGCGCATCGGGTCGACGTTCCACTTCTGCGGCGATTCGTGGCGCACGATCTTGTCGCCGCCGCCGAAGCCGAGCGCGCGCGACAGGTCGACCGTCTCCGGCCTGATATAGGCGTTTTGTTTGGTGTGGAAGAACACGTTGACCTTCGGCGCCAGCAGATTGGTTTCGTGCGCCTCGATGACCACGCCAAGCCGCCCCGATTCCAGCATCACCATGGTGCCGACCGGGTAGATCCCGACGCAGCGCATGAACTCCTGCACGAACACCGGGTTGAAGTGGAACTTGCTCCACTCGTAGATCTTGCGCAGCGCTTCCGCCGCCGACATGCCCTTGTGGTAGCAGCGGTCGGCGGTGATGGCGTCGTACACGTCGACGATCGCCGCCATCTGGACCAGCTCGCTGATCGCGGCGCCGGCCTGCTTGCCGGGATAGCCGCTGCCGTCGTGGCGCTCATGGTGGTGCAGCGTGATGTCGAGCGGGATCTGGCCGATTTCGGGCGACTTGCGCAGGATGTCGTAGCCGTCCTTCGGGTGCTTGCGGATGATGTCGAATTCTTCATCGGTCAGGCTGCCCGGCTTGTTCAGGATCGCGTCCGGCACCAGCGCCTTGCCGGTATCGTGCAGCAGCCCGCCCAAACCGGCCTGGTAAGTGGTTTCCGCATCCAGCCCGCGCGCGCGGCAGAACGACACCAGCAGCGCGCACACGCTGACCGAATGCAGGAAGGTGTAGTCGTCCTTGTTCTTGATGCGCAGCAGGCCGACCAGCGCGCCCGGATTGCGCAGGATCGATTCGGTAATGTCCTGCACCACCGGCGCCACCCGGTCGACCTCGATCGCCTTGCCCAGGCGCGCGTCCTGCATCACGCTGCGCACCATCGCCGCCGCCTGCTGGCGGATCTCGGCCGCGCGGCGCAGCTCCTCGCCCAGCGACGTGCGGGCGACGACCGCCGGCCTGGCCGCGATCTCGGCCAGCGCGGCCTCGGTACGCGCCGCCGTTTCCTCCACGGTGGGCGCATCCGCGACGTCGAGCCCGCGCGAAACGTCGATCACGACGTCGTGAATGCCCGCATCGACGATCTTGCGAATCTCGTCCTGGGTGCGCAGCAGCAGCTTGTTGCGCACGAAGGGATGGGTCATCCAGTCACAGCTCAGGTCATGGATGAACATCCCGACCTTCAATTGCGAGGCGTCGACATTTTTGAGCATAGTGGCAGGTAGGCGTGGTCTAATCCCGCAAACCGGGTGGTGAATCGAGTATATCGCTTCTGTTTCATCGTGGCGTTTCTTTCAGGCATTTAAATTGCATTTTTGAAATTTCTTTTGGGTTTACGCAACATGGAATTACGCCAACTCCGGTACTTCGTCGCGATTGTCGACCATGGCTCGCTGTCGCGCGCGGCACTGGTGCTGCATGTCGCCCAGCCGGCCCTGACCCAGCAGCTGCGCCAGCTCGAGGATGAGCTCGGCGCCCGGCTGCTGCACCGTTCGGCGCAAGGGGTGTTGTGCACCGACGCCGGCAAGGTGTTCTACGAGCATGCCCAGGCGATCCTGAAACAGGTGGCCGACGCCCGCTCGGCCGTCACCCAGTCGACCACGCGCCCGTCCGGCAGCGTCACCCTCGGCCTGCCGCACAGCATCTCGGGCGCGCTGGCGCTGCCGCTGCTGATGGCCACCCGCGAGCACTACCCCGAGATCACGCTGCAGCTGACCGAGGAACTGTCCGGCAACCTGTCCGAACAACTCAGGTCTGGCCGCATCAACCTGGCCGTGCTGTTCGACGACGGCCAGCTCGGCGCCTTCACCAGCACCCCGCTGATCGAGGAAGACCTGATGTTCATCTGCCGCGCCGGCTCGGCCCTGGACCCCGGCGGCGCCAGCGTCGCGTTTGCCGACGCGCTCGGGCGCACCCTGATCCTGCCCGCCCAGCAGCAGGGCGTGCGACCGCGCATCGAAAACGCCGCCCACGCGGCCGGCCTGGCGCTGGCCAACGTCATCGAGATCAACTCGATCGCCATCCTCAAGTCGGCCCTGCTGGCCGACATGGGCGCCACCCTGCTGCCGGCCGCGCCGCTGCAGGACCAGGTCGAAAGCGGCGCCCTGGTGGCGCGCCCCATCCACAGCCCGGCGCTGGCGCGCAGCGTCACCCTGTGCGCCTCGAAGAACATCCCGCTGACCAACGCCGCCGCCGCGGTCGGCCGGCTGGTGCACCAGGTCGCGCGCGACTTGTGCGAACGGGGCGCATGGCGCGGCGCCCACCTGCCCAAATAAGCGGCAGCGCAACAAGCCCCATCATAAATTCTTATACCCCCATCCCGAAAGCCTATTTCCCTACCGCGGGGAAGGTCATTACACTCGCGCACTGGCCGTGATTCCGCCCACGGAAACGGCCGGCAAGTCCGCTAACAGCGGCACCCTCCCCGGCAGGACCGGCGCTTACCCGGCGCCACTCCTGCCCGAGAATTCTGAATTACCATTTTGGAGCCTCACATGCCAGACGACACCTCGGCGATCGCGCCTGCCGCGCAGGAAATCGCATCCCGCCTGACCACGGTCACCCTCGACGACAAGTACACCGCCACCACCGGGAACATCTTCCTGTCCGGCATCCAGGCGCTGGTGCGCCTGCCGATGATGCAGCGCGTGCGCGACGCCGCCGAAGGCCTGAACACCGCTGGTTTCGTGTCCGGCTACCGCGGCTCCCCGCTGGGCGGCCTCGATGAAAACCTGTGGAAGGCGAAGAAGCACCTCGAAGCCCACCATGTGCAGTTCGTCCCCGGCGTCAACGAAGACCTGGCCGCGACCGCGGTGTGGGGTTCGCAGCAGGTCGACCTGATCGGCCCGGCGAAATACGACGGCGTGTTCGCCATGTGGTACGGCAAAGGCCCTGGCGTGGACCGCTGCGGCGACGTCTTCAAGCACATGAACCATGCCGGCACCTCGAAGCACGGCGGCGTGCTGCTGGTGGCCGGCGACGACCACGGCGCCTATTCGTCGACCCTGCCGCACCAGTCCGACCACCTGTTCTCGGCCTCGATGATCCCGGTCCTGTATCCATGCAATGTGCAGGAATACCTCGACCTCGGCATCCACGGCTGGGCCATGTCGCGCTTCTCCGGCTGCACCGTCGCCTTCAAGGCGCTGGCCGACACGGTCGAATCGTCGGCCTCGATCGACGCCGACCCGTTCCGCGTCACCGTCAAGATCCCGCAGGACTTCCAGATGCCGGAAGGCGGCCTGAATGCACGCCTGTCCAGCATCCCGCTGGGCCAGCAGGCGCGCAACCAGGAAGCGCTGATGCAGGACTACAAGATCTACGCGGCGCTGGCCTATGCGCGCGAGAACAAGCTCAATCACGTCACCATCGACAGCCCTGACGCCAAGCTTGGCATCATCGCCTCCGGCAAGTCCTACCTCGACGTGCTGGAAGCGCTGGCCGACCTCGGCATCGACGAGAAGATGGCCCGGGAAGTGGGTCTGCGCCTGTTCAAGGTGGCGATGCCATGGCCGCTGGAACCGGACAGCGTGCGCGAATTCGCCCAGGGCCTGGACGAGATCCTGGTGGTCGAAGAGAAGCGCCAGATCGTCGAATACCAGCTCAAGGAACAGCTGTACAACTGGCGCGACGACGTGCGTCCGCGCGTGATCGGCAAGTTCAACGAAAAAGGCGAATGGGTCGCGCCGCGCGGCGAATGGCTGCTGACCTCCAAGGCCGATTTCTCGGTATCGCAAGTGGCGCGCGTGATCGCCTCGCGCGTGGCGCGCCTGGTCACCGACGAAAAGACCTGCGACCAGATCCGCGACCGCCTGGCCTTCCTCGACGCCAAGGACGCGGTCCTCAAGAAGGCCAACAACACCCCGTTCCGCCCGGCGTTCTATTGCTCCGGCTGCCCGCACAACACCTCGACCAAGGTACCGGAAGGCAGCCTGGCGCTGGCCGGCATCGGCTGCCACGTGATGGCGACCTCGATCTACCCCGAGATGAACAAGCTGACCACCCACATGGGCGGCGAAGGCGCGCCGTGGATCGGCCAGGCCGCGTTCTCGAAGATCCCGCACGTGTTCCAGAACCTGGGCGACGGCACCTACTTCCACTCGGGCTACCTGGCGATCCGCGCGGCGGTGGCGGCGAACGTCAACATCACCTACAAGATCCTGTACAACGACGCGGTCGCGATGACCGGCGGCCAGCCGGTCGACGGCACCACCTCGGTGCCGCTGATCGCCCAGCAGATGGCGGCCGAGGGCATCAAGCGCATCGCGCTGGTGACCGAAGACCTGTCGCGCTACAGCGACCGTTCCAGCCTGCCCGCGATCGTCACCCTGCACGACCGCAAGGAGATGGACGCGATCCAGCGCGAATTGCGCGATATCGAAGGCGTCTCGGTCATCATCTACGACCAGACCTGCGCCGCCGAGAAGCGCCGCCGCCGCAAGAAGGGCCAGTTCCCCGACCCTAACAAGCGCGTGGTCATCAACGACGCCGTCTGCGAAGGCTGCGGCGACTGCGGCGTGCAGTCGAACTGCGTGTCGATCCTGCCGAAGGAAACCGAATTCGGCCGCAAGCGCACCATCGACCAATCTTCCTGCAACAAGGACTTCTCATGCACCAAGGGCTTCTGCCCGAGCTTCGTCACGGTCGAAGGCGGCACCGTGAAGAAATCGAAGACCGGCGTGGCCAAGAACAACGAGGACGACGGCTTCGGCGCGTTGCCGCTGCCGGCGCTGCCGTCGGTCGAACAGCCGTACAACATCCTGATCAACGGCATCGGCGGCACCGGCGTAATCACCGTCGGCGCGTTGATGGGCATGGCCGCCCACCTCGAAGGCAAGGGCGCCTCGGTGCTGGACATGACCGGCATGTCGCAGAAAAACGGCTCGGTCACCTCGCACGTCAAGGTCGCCAAGACCCCGGCCCACCTGCGCGCGCAGCGCATCGCCACCGGCGAAGCGGACCTGATCCTCGGCTGCGACATGCTGACTGCCGGCGCGCAGGACGCGATTTCGAAGATGCGTCCGGGCCGCACCATGGCCGTCATCAACCTGCACGAGCAGCCGCCCGGCACCTTCGCGCAGAACGCCGACTGGCAGTTCCCGGCCGCCCAGGTGCGCGCGCTGATCAACGAATCGGTTGGCGCACCTGCAATCGATGCGGCCGACTTCATCGACGCCACCAAGCTGGCGACCGCGCTGATGGGCGACTCGATCGCCGCCAACCTGTTCATGCTCGGTTACGCATGGCAGAAGGGCCGCATTCCGCTGAACGAAGCGTCGCTGCTGCGCGCGATCGAACTGAATGGCGTCGGCATCGAATCGAACAAGCGCAGCTTCCTGTGGGGCCGCCGCGCGGCGGTGGACCTGAAGAAGGTCGAGCGCATCTGCACGCCGACGCAAGCCATCGTCGTGCAGATGCCGCAGAGCCTGGACAGCATCATCAGGAAGCGCGTCGAGTTCCTGACCGCCTACCAGGACGCTGCCTATGCGGAGCAGTACGTGCAGCTGGTGTCGAAGGTGCGCGACGCGGAAGCGGCGCAGGGCCTGGGCAGCAAGCTGGCTACCGCGGTGGCGAAGTACTACTTCAAGCTGATGGCCTACAAGGACGAATACGAAGTGGCGCGCCTGTACACCGACGGCCGCTTCGTCGAGCAGCTCAAGTCGCAGTTCGACGGCGACTTCTCGCTCAAGTTCCACCTTGCCCCGCCGCTGCTGGCGAAGAAGGACGGCAAGGGCCACCTGGTCAAGGCGCAATTCGGTTCGTGGATGTGGAGCGCGTTCAAGCTGCTGGCCAAATTCAAGGGCCTGCGCGGCGGCGTCTTCGACATCTTCGGCTACACCGAAGAGCGCAGGATGGAGCGCGCGCTTATCGGTGAATACCGTGAGATGATTGACGCCCTGGTGGCTGCGCTGGATGCGGGCAACCACGCGAAGGCGGTCGAGCTGGCGAACCTGCCGGAACAGATCCGCGGCTTCGGGCATGTGAAGGAAAAGGCGGTTGCCAACTTCCGCACGGAAAAAGCTCGCTTGCTGGCTGGCAACATCAACCAGCAGGTAGCGTAAGACCCGTAGGGCGGATAAGCGTGGCTGCCGCCGAGGCCGCATCCGCCGCTTTTTTCCCTCTGCTTGACGTTAACGTAAACGTCATATACCGTACCAGAACGATATCGCAAGGAACATCAATGAACGACCAGACCCCTGCCGCCAAGCTGGCCAATCCCGACCAGCCAAAACTGTCCAACAAGGTGCGCTTCGTCACGGCGGCTTCGCTGTTCGACGGCCACGACGCATCGATCAACATCATGCGCCGCATCCTGCAGTCGAACGGCGTCGAAGTGGTCCACCTCGGCCACAACCGCTCGGTCGACGAAGTCGTCACCGCCGCGCTGGCCGAAGACGTGCAGGGCATCGCCATCTCCAGCTACCAGGGCGGCCACGTCGAATACTTCAAGTACATGATCGACCTGCTGCGCGAGCGCGGCGGCGCCCACATCAAGGTGTTCGGCGGCGGCGGCGGCGTGATCGTCCCGTCCGAAATCGCCGAACTGCACGCCTACGGCGTCACCCGCATCTTCAGCCCGCAGGACGGCCAGCACATGGGCCTGGTCGGCATGATCCAGTCGATGGTGCGGGCCTGCGACATCGACCTGTCGGACTACTCTCCAACCTCGCTGGCGCCGCTGCAAACCGGCGACGTGGCTTCGCGCCACCGCCCGCTGGCCCAGCTGATCACCGCGCTGGAAAACGGCAAGGCGGCGGACTCGCTGCGCAAGGAAATCATTGAGGCGGCCGAAGGCCTGCACGTCCCCGTGCTGGGCATCACCGGCACCGGCGGCGCCGGCAAGTCGTCGCTGACCGATGAACTGATCCGCCGCATCCGCCTCGACCAGGGCGACGCGCTGAACATCGCGGTGATCTCGATCGACCCATCGCGCCGCAAGTCCGGCGGCGCGCTGCTGGGCGACCGCATCCGCATGAACGCGATCAACCCATGGAACAGCCAGACGCGCGTGTTCATGCGCTCGCTCGCGACCCGCGAAGCCGGCTCGGAAATCTCGCAGGCGCTGCCCGACGTGATCGCAGCCTGCAAGGTGGCGGGCTTCGACCTGGTGATCGTCGAGACCTCCGGCATCGGCCAGGGCGACGCCGCCATCGTGCCGCACGTCGACCTGTCGATGTACGTGATGACGCCGGAATTCGGCGCCGCCTCGCAGCTGGAAAAAATCGACATGCTCGATTTCGCCGACCTCATCGCCATCAACAAGTTCGACCGCAAGGGCGCGCAGGATGCGCTGCGCGACGTCGCCAAGCAGTACCAGCGCAACCGCGAACTGTGGAGCCAGAGCCCGGACCAGATGCCGGTCTACGGTACCCAGGCATCGCGCTTCAACGACGACGGCGTCACCGCGCTGTACCAGGGCCTGCTGCCGAAGCTTGCCGGATTCGGCCTGAAGACCAGCGCCAGCAAGCTGGCCGCGCTGTCGATCCGCCACTCGAGCGGCAAGAACGTGATCGTGCCCCCAAGCAGGGCGCGCTACCTGGCCGAGATCTCCGACACCGTGCGCGGCTATCACAAGAACACCCGGAAGCAGGTGACGCTGGCGCGCGAACGCCAGCAGCTGTCGGAGTCGAAGCGCATGTTGGCCGCCGCCGGCAAGGGCGCGGACTTCGACGACCTGATCCTCGAGCGCGATCACGCGATGGATAGCGGCGCCAGGAAGCTGCTGGCGATGTGGCCCGACATGCAGGCCGCCTACTCGGGCGACGACTACGTCGTCAAGATCCGCGACAAGGAAATCCGCACCCAGCTGGTCCAGCGCACCTTGTCCGGCACCGCGATCCGCAAGGTGGCGCTGCCGAAGTACGAAGACCACGGCGAAGTGCTGCGCTTCCTGATGCTGGAAAACGTGCCGGGCTCGTTCCCGTACACCGCCGGCGTGTTCGCGTTCAAGCGCGAGGGCGAAGACCCGACCCGCATGTTCGCCGGCGAAGGCGACGCCTTCCGCACCAACCGCCGCTTCAAGCTGGTCTCGACCGGCATGGACGCCAAGCGCCTGTCGACCGCGTTCGACTCGGTGACCCTGTACGGCGCCGACCCGGCGATCCGTCCCGACATCTACGGCAAGGTCGGCAATTCGGGCGTGTCGATCGCCACCCTGGACGACATGAAGGTGCTGTACGACGGCTTCAACCTGTGCAGCCCGTCGACCAGTGTGTCGATGACCATCAACGGCCCTGCCCCGACCATCCTGGCGATGTTCATGAACACCGCCATCGACCAGCAGATCGACAAGTTCATCGAAGAGAACAAGCGCCAGCCGACCGACGACGAAGCGGCCAAGATCCGCGAATGGGTGCTGGCCAACGTGCGCGGCACGGTGCAGGCCGACATCCTGAAGGAAGACCAGGGCCAGAACACCTGCATCTTCTCGACCGAGTTCTCGCTGAAGGTCATGGGCGACATCCAGGAATACTTCGTGCACCAGCAGGTGCGCAACTTCTACTCGGTGTCGATCTCCGGCTACCACATCGCCGAAGCGGGCGCGAACCCGATCTCGCAGCTGGCGTTCACGCTGTCGAACGGCTTCACCTTCGTGGAAGCCTACCTCGCGCGCGGCATGCACATCGACGACTTCGCGCCCAACCTGTCGTTCTTCTTCAGTAACGGCATGGACCCGGAATACACGGTGCTGGGCCGCGTGGCGCGCCGCATCTGGGCCATCACGATGCGCGACAAGTACGGCGCCAACGAGCGCAGCCAGAAGCTGAAGTACCACGTCCAGACTTCGGGCCGCTCGCTGCACGCGCAGGAGATCGACTTCAACGACATCCGCACCACGCTGCAGGCGCTGATCGCGATCTACGACAACTGCAACAGCCTGCACACCAACGCCTACGACGAGGCGATCACCACGCCGACCGACGAGTCGGTGCGCAGGGCATTGGCAATTCAATTGATCATCAACCGCGAATGGGGCCTGGCCAAGAACGAGAACCCGAACCAGGGCTCGTTCATCATCGACGAACTGACCGACATGGTCGAGGAAGCGGTGCTGCAGGAATTCGAGCGCATCGCCGAGCGCGGCGGCGTGCTGGGCGCGATGGAAACCGGCTACCAGCGCGGCAAGATCCAGGAAGAGTCGATGCTGTACGAGCACAAGAAACACGACGGCTCGCTCCCTATCATCGGCGTCAACACCTTCCGCAACCCGAAGGCCAGCGAGACCCCGGCCACCATCGAGCTGGCGCGTTCGACCGACGACGAAAAGCAGTCGCAGCTGACCCGCCTGGAGGAATTCCACCAGCGCCACGCGGCGGAAGCTCCGCAGGCACTGGCGGCATTGCAGCAGGCGGCGATCGACAACGCCAACGTGTTCGAGAAGCTGATGGACGCGGTGCGCGTCTGCTCGCTCGGCCAGATCACCACCGCGCTGTTCGAGGTGGGCGGGCAGTACCGCCGCAATATGTAAGCAGCCGGAATGCCGTCAGCCGAAGCGCACCGCGTAGGCTGGCGGCAGGTTCCCTGCCAGCGCCTGCCAGCTGTCGCCGGCGTCAATCGAGCTCCACACGTTGCCGCTGGTCGAGGCCATCAGCAAACTCTTCCCGTCTTCATCCACCGCCAGCCCATGGCGGTACACCAGGTCGTAGCAGTGTTCCTGCGGCAGTCCCGCGCGCAGCACGTCGAAGGTCTTGCCGCCGTCCCTGGTGCGGGTCACCGACATCGCAGCGCCGACCGGCACGCGGCGCTGGTCGGCTTCGGCCGGCGCGAACCATGCCGTATTGCCGTCCCGCGGGTGGGCCGCCACCGCGAACCCGAAATTCGACACCGGCACTCCCGTGATCTCGGCCCAGTTGCGGCCGCCGTTTTCCGAACGCCACATGCCGCAATGGTGCTGGCACCAGACCACGTCCGGACTGCCCTCCGAACGCGCCAGCCGGTGCGGATCCTGCACCGCCTCGTTTTCGTTCATCTCGGGCGGCATGTAGTCTGCGCGCATGCCGGTCGAGGACACGGTCCAGGTCGCGCCGCCGTCCGTGCTGCGCCAGGCGCCGCCGCAGGACACGCCGACCAGGATGTTCTTGCTGTCGCGCGGATCGACGCAGATGCTGTGGATGCCCGGTACGTCATAACCTCCGCCGAACCAGCCGGCGCGCTCCGGAGCGTCCCACAGCGCGCGCACCAGCTGCCACGAGTCGCCGCGGTCGGTGGATTTGAACAGGCCACCCGGCAAGGTACCGGCCCACAGCACGCCCGGTTCATCCGCGCCGCCGGTTTCCAGCGCCCAGATCAGTTTGTTGGTCCACTCGACCGTGTCGGTGCTGTCGTCCGGCTTGGCCGGGTAGGCCGGCGCGGCGATTTCGGTCCAGGCCTCGCTGCCGGCGTCCTTGCGATGCAGCTTGACGCCGAAATGGCCCAGGTTGAGCGCCGCGTACGTGCTGCCGTCGCGCGGGTCGGCCAGCGCGATCGATACCGGCTCGCCCAGGAAGTGGACCGGGCCGATATCCCAGCCGCCGCCGTTGCGATGCAATTCGAACAGGCCCTTGCGGGTCGAAAGCAGCGCGCGCTCGCTCATGTCATCCTCCGGAAAGTGCTTGCAGTATGTAGACCATACTGTCGTTTTTTAAGGGATCGTCCAGCCGCGTGCGGTCGACCACACGGCGGCCGTCGATGAAGATCGCCACGTTCTCGCGCAGGTGGCCCTGGTCGTCCAGCACATAGCCGCGCAGCAGGGCGTTGCCTTCGAAAGTGGCGTCGAGGGCGTCGCGCAACCGGCCGGCGGCAGTTTCCACTGTCGGCACCGGGATGAAACGCGCGAGCTGCTGGGTAAAGACAAGGCGGGCCATGGCATGGTGGGCTGCTGGAGAGAGACTGATTGTAGCCCGGAGACCTTGCCCTGTCGTCATCTTTTGCCTCGGTTTCGCAGCGACGCAACGGCCCAACTCAGCATGCGACTATCTGCTTACAATAAAGCCAGGCAAACCACAGGAGCCGCAGCATGCCGATCAAACCTGAAGAACTCGCCGCCTTGATGCTGGAAGTCGAGAAGGAAGACCCGATCGACTTCGCCGACCTGCCCTTCCGCGACGACGAACTGCGCGCGCTGGTGGCAAACCACCTGTGTGAGATGGCGGCGGCGATGGAGAAGTTCAGTGCCGAGGACAAGCTGATGACGCTGCTCGCGGTGTCCGCCAAGCTGGTGCTGGAAAACCTGGTGCTCAACGTGCAGCTGCTGCGCCGGCATGGCCTTCCGGTGAGCGAAAGCGTGGAGAGTCTGCTGGGAAGGTTGCGCAAGCCCGATGGCGGGCGCTAGCGGCGGAAGCTGAAGCGGAACTTGCGCCGGATGGCAGCCGGCTCAAGCTCGATGACGGTCGCCACGCGCTGCCAGCCGGCCCGCGTAAAGGCGCGGATCGAGGGCGTATTCGAGTGCCAGATGCGGGCGTAGTTGCGTTCGAACCCGTGCGCGCCCATTGCCTTGCCCGATTCCGCGACCAGTGTCGTGGCCACCTCGCGCCCCCGCATCTCGGGCAGCGTCATGATGTGGACCAGTTTCGCCTGGCGCGCTTCCAGCGGCCAGAAATTGCGCTTCAGGTAACGGCCGCCATACCAGTAAAAGCACACCCCGACGATGCGGCTGCCATCGAAACAGGCAAAGGCGCGCGCTTCTTCCCCCAGATAGCCGGACTGCTCGGCGATCTGCGCATCGCTGCTCGCCGCCAGTTCGGCCACCCCCACCTCGCGCACCGAAAACGCCGCGCTGCGTTCGCTGCGGGGAGGAACTTCAGCGGCGGTGCCGCAGGCATAAATATCGTAGATCGAATACTCGCGGAACAGCAAGTGCAGGACCTTCTTTGCCATTTGCTTCATCGTGGCCCTGCACCTATTGCGAAAAGCGCAACACGCGCTTCAGCCTGGACTTCAGGCCGTAACGCGTCAGGACGGCGCCGCTCCAGGCGGAGAAGCGGTCCATCGCCGCGTGCGCATACAGGATCGCGGCGTTGCGCAGGCCACGCCGGACGAAGTAGACATTCGCGCAATGCCGCTGGTGGGTGGAGAACAAGCGCTTGTGGTCGGACGAGCCCTCGGTAAAGTCGAAGTAGAGGAATTTCCCTTCCTCGAACAACTGCTGGACCGCCATCCACTGCAAGACCAGGCCGACCGACTTGTCCATGTACTCCGGATCGTAGCCGACATAGGAATAACTGAGCACGCCATCCGTCACCGGACAGTAGAGGTAGGAGACCGGCCGTGCGCCGTCGAACAGGATATAGGCGCGCACCCGGCCTGCCGCCGCCCAGCGCTCCGCTTCGCGCAGGAATTCTTCCGAATCGGGCAGGCCGGCGTCGAGCAGGCGCTCCTGGTAAGTCAGTTTCGATACCTGGCGCGCGAGCTGGAAGTACTCGCGCATTTGTTCCGGCTCTTTGTAGAGCCGCCAGTTCAGGGCGCCGCCGCAATGGTCGGCGAATTTCTTGACCTTGCGGTTGACCGTCGACCGGGTCTTGGACGAAAATTTCTTCTGGTATTCCTCGAAGGTCTGGCGCAGGTCGATGTGGCAGTGCTGGTACTGCTGGGGTACATAGCGCAGGTACCCACCGACGCGGGTGAGCACCTCCAGCGGCCCGCACACCGGCATCCCGCGGACGACAAAGCCCTCGCTGCCTTCCAGCAGCGCATCGCCTGGAACGCCGGGCGACGCCACCGCCTCGATATTGTCGACCAGGCTCTCCGCGCGCATCTGCAGCGTAATTTCCAGACTGAACAGGGTCAGGTCGCTGAGCTGGAACTTGAAAGGCACGCGCCGGCGATCCCAGTCGCTCATGCGAACCTCCGGACCAGTTGTTCGGCGATGCGCCCGCCGGTACGCCAGAGTGGCGACGCCAGCAGGGGCGGCTGCACGGCGGCGCGCGGCGGAACCAGGCCATCGAAGCCACAGGTGCGGAACGAGTCGCGGTTCCTGTTGAGGAATGCGCACAGCTTGTCGAAGCGCTTGACGACGATGTCGTCGCGACGGTCCATGCGCGCGTTCAGCAGTTCGAAACTGTGGGACAGGATGACGAACGACGACCGCCCTGCTTCCAGCGCCTGCCACAACAAGCCTTCGAGCTCGGCATAGGAGCATGCCGTCAACTGGGCATGGCGCTGCCTACCGGTTCCTTCCTTAAAGACCGTCATCGGATATTCCCAAACCCCGGCGCATTCGAACGGTTCGCTGGCGACCTGCCCCGGCAGCAGACCGCTGTCGAGGCCGAACGTGGTGGCGTTGTAGCTGCTGTCGAAGGCGATGCCATTGGCGGCGAGCGCGTCCATGGTGTCGCGGTTGAAGCCGAAGCTGCCCGCGCGAAAAGTGTTCGGCCGCTTGCATCCGGTCATTTCAATCATGCCGGCACCAGCCTTGATCAGGCTGGCCTGCTCGGCCAGGGAGAAGTAGCGCAGATGCTGGCGCTTTGCCTGCGCTCCGGGCAGCAAGGGCGTGCGGGCCTCGTCCACCCATTCGGTGTGCAGGTGCAGTTGCACCTCGTGTCCGGCATCGCGCACCATCCCGGTCACGTCCTGCAGCGGCTGCTGGCCGAACCGGGCGGAAAACAAGGGCTCGACAAAAAATACGCCTTTTAGCCCATGGTCGTTCAATGTTTGCAGCTGGTACGGCATGCCGTACTGCCCCGCAGGGGTCGTCCCGACGATGTACCTCGAATAGGCGGCGGGGAATTTCCGGTCGATATCCTGCCAGCCGTCGCACCATATCTCGACGTCGACGGTAAAAAAGACATTCAGCATAGGGTGCAGCCCGGGACTGCCGAGGGGCCAGGACAGCGCGCTTGCACCTCAGATGCGGATTCCCAGCCATGCTGGCGACAAAAGTTTTTCATTAGTCAATATTACTAGAGGGCTTTGCCCGTCACAAGCCGAATTCGAGGCCGCGAACGAATCCGTAACGGATGAGGGCGCACGATTGTCAAGGAAGAAAATTTGGCATTTAGAGATGCTAAAATTGCACGAAAATATGGGCTACTGCGTCTCTCGCCCGAGACCGATGCTTTGGGCGGCCGGCCCCAGACGCACGTTCAAGATTTTGTTGCGTGGCGCATACGCCCAGTATCGGCCGTAATATTGGCATCGTACAATTGACGCGATCAGAGACCAGAGGTGTCGTTTTTACATTGCTTTCCACCATTTGTTGTTTCCATTTGGCAAATTTTGTTACTATATCTGTTGAGCGGATACGGGACATGTGTTAAAGTGGAAATTATCATTATTACAAAATTCTATCTTGGAACGGAACTCGATCATGAAAGCAGATGACGTCGTCGCAGTTGTTGGACTTGGATATGTCGGGTTGCCACTAGCGGTCGAGTTTGGCAAGAAGAGCGCCACCATCGGATTCGACCTTTCCGCCAGCAAGATTGAGAGTTACCGCAAGCACATCGACCCGACCGGCGAACTGGCCACCGAGGACCTGCAGGCCGCGCATCACCTGACCGTCAGCACCGATCCCACCGTGCTCAAGGACGCCAACTACATCGTCGTCGCCGTGCCGACCCCGGTCGACATCGCGCACAACCCCGACTTCACCCCGCTCGCGGGCGCCAGCAAGACCGTCGGCCAGAACATGAAGAAAGGCGCGATCGTCATCTTCGAATCGACCGTGTACCCCGGCGCCACCGAGGAAGTCTGCATCCCCATCCTGGAACAGCACTCCGGCCTGAAATGGAAGGAAGACTTCCACGTCGGCTTCTCGCCCGAGCGCATCAACCCGGGCGACAAGGAACACATCCTGACCACGATCCTGAAAGTGGTGTCCGGCGACGACGCCGACACGCTGGACAAGATCGCCAGGCTGTACGAATCGGTGATCACCGCCGGCGTTTACCGCGCTTCCAGCATCAAGGTCGCCGAAGCGGCCAAGGTCATCGAGAACACCCAGCGCGACCTGAACATCGCGCTGATGAACGAACTGGCGATCATCTTCGACAAGATCGGCATCGATACGCTGGAAGTGCTGAAGGCAGCCGGCACCAAGTGGAACTTCCTGCCCTTCCGTCCGGGCCTGGTGGGCGGCCACTGCATCGGCGTCGATCCCTACTACCTGACCCACAAGGCCGAAATGATCGGCTACCACCCGCAGGTGATCCTGGCCGGGCGCCGCATCAACGACGGCATGGCCAAGTTCGTGGCCGAGAAGACCGTCAAGTCGATGATCGCCGCCGGCTTCCACGTCAAGGGTTCCAAGGTCAACGTCATCGGCCTGACCTTCAAGGAAAACTGCCCCGACCTGCGCAACTCGAAAGTGGCCGACATCGTCTGCGAACTGCAGTCCTACGGTTGCGACGTCCATGTCTACGACCCGGTGGCCTGCCCTGACGAAGCGATGCATGAATACGGCATCAGGCTCGACCGCTGGGAAGACCTGCCGCGCGCCGACGCCGTGGTTGCCGCGGTCGCCCACAAGGAACTGCTGGCCCGCCCGCTGGGCGACCTGCAGTCGAAGCTGAGCGAAAACGGCTGCTTTATCGACGTCAAATCGCAGTTCGACAAGAAGGCGCTGCTCGAAGCGGGCTACAGCGTCTGGCGCCTGTAAGACCAGACGCGCCCTCTTCATTCAACAAGACCGCCGGCCCAGCCGGCAGCACGCGCCGGACTGGCGTGCTGCATCAGGAAAGAAGCATACAGTGAACAGGTTCCAGGACGTTCAAGGACATTTGCGCGGGCACCGCTACCACTGGCTGGTAACGGGCGCGGCCGGCTTCATCGGCTCCAACCTCGTCGAGGGACTGCTCAAGCTGGGCCAGCGCGTGACCGGCCTCGACAACTTCGCCACCGGCCACCAGCACAATCTCGACCAGGTCAGGGAACTGGTGGGCGAGCAGGCCTGGGCCGGCTTCGACTTCATCAACGGCGACATCCGTGCAGCGGCCGACTGCGCGCGCGCCTGCGAAGGCATCGACTTCGTGCTGCACCAGGCCGCCCTTGGCTCGGTATCGCGCTCGATCGCCGACCCGGTCACCACCAACGACGTCAACGTCGGCGGCTTCCTGAACATGCTGGTCGCCGCGCGCGACGCCAGGGTGCGCCGCTTCGTCTACGCCGCGTCGAGCTCCACCTACGGCGACCACCCGGCCCTGCCCAAGGTCGAAGGCGTGATCGGCAACCCGCTGTCGCCCTATGCCGTCACCAAGTATGTCAACGAGATGTATGCCGACGTGTTCGCGCGCTGCTACGGCACCGAGGCGATCGGCCTGCGCTACTTCAACGTGTTCGGCCCGCGCCAGGACCCGCACGGCGCCTACGCCGCGGTGATCCCGCAATGGGTGGCGGCGCTGATCGAAGGGGGCGAACTGCGCATCAACGGCGACGGCGAGACCAGCCGCGATTTCTGCTTCATCGACAACGTGGTCCAGGCCAACCTGCTGGCCGCCATGGCCGCGCCGGACGCCGCCAACCAGGTCTACAACGTGGCCCTCAACGAGCGCACCAGCCTGAACCAGCTGCACCAGATGATGTGCGCGATCCTGGTCAAGCAGTTCCCGCACCTGGAAGGCCACACGCCGAACTACGTCGATTTCCGGGCTGGCGACGTGCGCCATTCGCAAGCCGACATCAGCAAGGCCGCGTCGATGCTGGGTTACGCGCCGACCCACCGCATCGATGAAGGCCTGCAGCAGGCCATGGCCTGGTATGTGCGCAACCTGGCGCCTGCGGCATGAGGCGCCGGCCGGCGGCATGAGGCGCCGCTGCCCTGCCCCGGCAGGCATCTGGAGAATAAAGTGCTAAAAATTTCGAATCACTATGTATCGAAGATCGTCTTCTTCCTGCTGTTCGTGGAAGTGCTGGTCCTGGTCGGCGCCGCCTACGCGGGCGCGGCCGTGCGCTTCCTCGGGCTGGGCGACGGCATGCCGGGCATCGACCACTTCTTCACTTCCGCCATCGCGTTCGCGGCCGCCATCATCTTCTCGATGAGCGCGATGGGCATGTACCAGCTGAACTTCGCGGAAGGCCTGCGCAATCCCTTCTTCAACAAGCTGATGCCGTCGTTCGCGATCGGCTTCATGATCCTGACCCTGCTGTTCTACGTGGCCCCGGAAATCCAGATCGGCCGCGGCATGCTGCTGGTGGTGTTCCTGATCGCCGCCGCCGGCATCCTGGTCGCGCGCACCATCTTCTTCAAGACCTCCGAACTGCGCTTCCTCGAATCGCGCATCCTGTTCCTCGGCAGCGGCGCGCTGGCCAAGGAATGCAGCGAGCTGGCGCGGCGCGACACCAATTACCACAAGTACGACATCGCCGGCTTCATCGCGATGCCGCAGGAAGAGGCGCTGGTGCCGGAGGACGAGCTGGTCAAGCTGCGCGAAGGACGCTCGCTGGCCTCGCTGGCGACCGGCAAGAACATCAAGGAAATCGTGGTCTCGGTGGAAAACCGCCGCTCCGGCTTCCCGATCCAGGAACTTCTCGACTGCAAGCTGCAGGGCATCAAGGTCACCGACGCCGCCACCTTCTTCGAACGCGAAACCTGCCAGATCCGGGTCGACTCGCTGCCGCCAAGCTGGCTGGTGTTCGGCGGCGGCTTCGACCAGGGCTTCATCCGCACCTTCATGAAGCGCGCCTTCGACCTGATCTGCTCCGGCATCATCCTGACCGTGACCTTCCCGATCATGCTGCTTACCGTGCTGCTGATCTACCTGGAAGACCGCGCCCCGGTCTTCTACCAGCAGGAACGGGTCGGCAAGGAAGGCTACACCTTCAGGGTGCTGAAGTTCCGCAGCATGCGCAGCGACGCCGAACAGGGCGGCCAGCCGCAGTGGGCGGCCCAGAACGACCCGCGCGTGACCACCGTCGGCAACTTCATCCGCAAGACCCGCATCGACGAACTGCCGCAGATCCTCAACGTGTTCAAGGGCGAAATGTCGTTTGTCGGCCCGCGCCCGGAGCGCCCTTACTTCGTCGAGCAGCTGATCGAAGTGGTCCCTTACTATAACGTGCGCCACAGCATCAAGCCGGGCATCACCGGCTGGGCCCAGGTACGCTACGGATATGGCTCATCGGCTGAAGATGCGTTGCAAAAATTGCAGTATGACCTGTATTATGTGAAGAACAACAGTTTGTTCCTTGATATCCTGATCCTGATCGATACGCTCAAGGTCGTGCTGTTCCGCAGCGGCCGCTAGCGGCGGCCGGCCGGGCCATCGGTCACCCTTTTAGAAACTGCGCTCCCGCCGCAGCCGAGATGGACGGTGCCATTTGACCAGTATCGCAACATTTAGTTACGCCACCTGCGCGGCAGCCTTCCTGCTGCTCGGGCTGCTGCTGGCAAGCAGCTGGCGCGGCCGCCCGCACAGCCGCGCGCTGGCTGCCGCCTGCACCGTGACCGCGCTGTGGGCCCTCGCCATCGCCTTGCAGGCGCCGGGCGACCACAGCTCCGACCGCTGGGTCAACAGCCTCGGCATCCTGCGCAGCGCCGCCTGGTCCGGTGTGCTGGTGCTCTTGAGCGGGAACTACCGCAAGGAAAGCGGCAAGATGCCGTTCCGTCTGCAGCCGGCGCTGGTGCTGGGCGCCGCCTTCTACCTTCTGTACCTGCTCGGCACAGCCGCCGGCCAGTGGAGCATCGGCTTTGCCAACGAACGCGCCTTCATCCCGAGCGTGGCCGCCAGCGTCGGCCTGGCCGTCCTCGGCATGCTGCTGGTCGAACAGCTGTACCGCAACAAACCGGTGCAGGAGCGCTGGGCCATCAAGTTCGCCTGCATCGGCATCGGCGGCATGTTCGCCTACGACTTCTACCTGTACAGCGACACCATGCTGTTCCGCCAGATCAACCCGGACATCTGGGCCGCGCGCGGCATCATCAACACCCTGACCGTGCCGCTGCTGGCATTCTCGATCGCGCGCAGCGCCTCATGGTCGACCGAGCTGGCGGTGTCGCGCCGGGTGATGTTCCATTCGGCCGCCCTGTTCGGCTCGGCGATCTACCTGCTGGCGATGGGTTCGGCCGGCTACTACCTGCGCTACTTCGGCGGCAGCTGGGGTACGGTGATGCAGGTGTCCTTCCTGTTCGGCGCGCTGGTGCTGCTGGTCGGCATCCTGTTCTCGGGCACCTTCCGGGCCTGGCTCAAGGTCGTCATCTCCAAGCACTTCTACACCTACAATTACGACTACCGCGAGGAATGGCTGCGCTTCACCCGCACCCTGTCCGAGCACGGCCCCGGACTCGGACAGCGCGTGATCCAGGCGGTCGGCGCCCTGGTCGAAAGCCCCGGCGGCGCGCTGTGGATCCGGCGCGAGTCGGGCCACTGCGTGCCGGCCGCGGCCTGGCATGCGGTCCTGCCCTCGGCCGAGGAACCGCTTGACTCGCCGTTCTGCTGCTTCCTCGAGCAGCGCGAATGGGTGGTCGACCTGCAGGAATACGCCCAGAACCCCGACAAGTACGATTCGGTGCCGCTGCCGGAATGGCTGGCCGGCTTCCAGCGCGGCTGGCTGGTGGTGCCGCTGATCCTGCAGGGCCGGCTGTTCGGCATGGTGGTGCTGCAGCGCCCGCGCAGCCCGATCAACCTGAACTGGGAGGTGATCGACCTGCTCAAGATCGCCGGCAGCCAGGCCGCCAGCTACCTTGCCCAGGAGGAAGCCGGCAACGCGCTGATGGTGGCGCGCCAGTTCGAATCGTTCAACCGCATGTCGACCTTCGTCGTCCACGACCTGAAGAACCTGGTGTCGCAGCTGTCGCTGCTCACTTCCAACGCCGAAAAGCACAAGGACAATCCGGAATTCCAGCGCGACATGCTGGAAACCCTGGACTTCTCGGTACAGAAGATGCGGCTGCTGCTGCAAAGGCTGGGCCGCAGCGTGGCGCCTTCGCATCCGGCGCCGCTGGCGCTCGACCATGTGCTGCGCGAGGCGGTGGCCGACAAGGCCGCCTTCGAGCCGCGTCCCTCGCTCGACATCGGCGACGCCACGCTCAAGGTGGTGGCCGACCACGAACGGCTCGAGCGCGTGCTCGGCCACCTGATCCAGAACGCGATCGAAGCGACCGCACGCAACGGCCGGATCAGCATCCGGATGGCGCGCAAGGGCGACGCCGCCGAGATCACCATCAGCGATACCGGCGAGGGCATGAGCGAGGAATTCATCCGCGACCGGCTGTTCAAGCCCTTCGAATCGACCAAGTCGGCCGGCATGGGCATCGGCGTGTTCGAAAGCCGGGAGTACATCTCGGAACTGGGCGGGGCGCTTGAAGTGACCAGCAGCCAGCCCGGCGGTACGACCTTCAAGATCATGCTGCCGCTGCACGGCGTTGAAGCCGAAACCGTTAATATCGCTGCATAAAGCAAGAGGCTCGTTGTGACCCAAACCAAGCAGAAACTGTTGATCATCGAAGACGACCCCGGGCTGCAGAAGCAGCTGCGCTGGAGTTTCGATGCTTATGAGGTGGTCGTCGCCGGCGACCGCGAGAGCGCGCTGGCCCAGATCCGACGCCACGAGCCGCCGGTGGTGACGATGGACCTCGGCCTGCCGCCCGATCCCGACGGCGCCACCGAAGGCCTGGCCACGCTGCAGCAGATCCTGGCGCTGGCGCCGGATACGCGCGTGATCGTCCTGACCGGCAACCAGGACCGCGGCAACGCGGTCAAGGCGATCGCCATGGGCGCCTACGATTTCCACCAGAAGCCGTGCGACCAGGAAGTGCTGGGCATGGTGCTGCAGCGCGCCTACTTCCTGCATGCGCTGCAGTGCGAAAACCGCCGCATGCAGCAGTCGCAGGCCGACTCGCCGACCTCGGGCATCATCACGCGCGACGCCGGCATGTTGAAGGTCTGCCGCAACCTGGAAAAAGTGGCGCCGACCTCGGCTTCGGTGATGGTGCTGGGCGAGAGCGGCACCGGCAAGGAAGTGATGGCGCGCGCCGTGCACAACCTGTCGCCGCGCGCCGCCAACCGCTTCATGGCGATCAACTGCGCGGCGATCCCGGAAAACCTGCTCGAGAGCGAGCTGTTCGGCTATGAAAAGGGCGCCTTCACCGGCGCCGCCAAGCAGACCAAGGGCAAGGTCGAACTGGCCCACGGCGGCACCTTCTTCCTCGACGAAGTCGGAGACCTGCCGATGTCGCTGCAGGCCAAGCTACTGCGCTTCCTGCAGGAGCGCGTGATAGAGCGCGTCGGCGGCCACGAGGAGATCGCGGTCGACGTGCGCATCGTCTGCGCAACCCACCAGAACCTGAAGGAACTGACCGCCGCCGGCCGCTTCCGCGAAGACCTGTATTACCGCCTGTCGGAAATCGTGGTGACCATTCCGCCGCTACGCGCGCGGACCGGCGACGCCGCCCTGCTGGCCCATCATTTCAAGAACAAGTTCAGCGCCAGGGAATCGCGCGGCACGCTGCACTTCAGCGCCGAGGCGCTGGCCGTGATCGAAGCCCATCCCTGGCCGGGTAACGTGCGTGAAATGGAAAACTGCATCAAGCGCGCCATCATCATGGCGGACGGGCCCCAGATCACCGTCGACGACCTGGGCCTGGGCGGCGCCGGCCACGAGGAGCAGCCGATCAACCTGCGCCAGGTGCGCGAGGAGGCGGAATACGGCGCGATCGTCAAGGCGCTGGCCCGGGCCGACGGCAACATCGTGCGCGCCGCCGAAATGCTGGGCGTGAGCCGCCCGACCCTGTACGACCTGATGGCCAGGCACGCGCTGAAACCGGTCGACGCTGCCTGAGTCCCGCCTTTACCCCTGCTGCATGGCAGGGTGTTGAAATTATTTACACCGCGGAAAAAGCGGCCCCGCCACGGCCTGGAACCCCGTATGTCAGCGGCAGCACCAACTGCCGGCCCGGCGCCCTTCATGCAATGGCAGGAGCTGCCATTGCATCGCTCACTGCGCCGGCTTGTCCCACTCGCCAGCCGCAACCAGCTTGTTTTTCAGCCCCGGCAGGGGGAAATCCTGGTCGTAAGCCACCATGGCGTGGCGCCGCGCATTCGCGTAGTCCTTCTTCTTCAGGTAGAGCAGGCCAAGGTTGTAGTTGGCGGTCGGGTCCTTGGGCAGCAGTTCCACCGCCGTCGTAAACATCTTCAGCGCTTCGTCAGTCTTGCCCATGGTGAACAGATAATTTCCATAGGTCGCACGTACCACGCCGTCGTCGGGCGCAAACCGGATCGCCCGGTTGAAGTAGCACTCGACCGGGAACTTGGCGAAGGGCACCTTGGTGGTCCTGAGCCGCTGGCCGACTTTCGCCATGGTCGCCAGTGCGCGCGGGTGGTTGGGAATCGCGCGCAGCGTGTAGTCGAGGTCGGCGCCGATCTCGCCGGTGCTGCCCTTGATGCCGGCTTCGACGTCGGGCGTGAAGTGCGCGTCCTCGACAATTTCCAGGTTGACCTGGCCGCGCATGCGGTAGTCGAGCGGCCCGAAGTGGTTTTTCAGCTCGCCGCAATAATTCGCCGCCTGGGCGCCCGCGCTGGCCGACAGCGCCAGCGCTGCGGCTGCCAGCGGGTGTAAAAGCTTGTTCATGAAAACTCCTTTTGTGTCCGGCAGCAAGGGCGCTGCCCTCCCCTTACCAGGATCGCACCCACTCCACGGTCAGCCGCGCTACCCGGTCCTTCCATACGCGGCGGGAAAACGAGTGATCCGCCTCGTCGATTCTCTGCTGCGTCACCCGCCCGGCCTTCAGCAGGTCCTGCCATTCGGGGGCTCCCCTGACCAGGTCGAGGAACTCCTGCGCGGTCAGGTCGGCTTCGCTGAAGATGAACAGTACTTGTCCCTTGAAGCGTGCCAGGCCGGCCCGCATGCGTTCGGGCAACGGGGCCGCGTCCTGGGCCGCCGGTCCGCCGCCTGTCCGTCCCGCGCCCAGCGCAGCCGAGACCATCCTTGCCAGCGAGGCGGCGGCGGCGGCGAAGTCGAAGCGGCCGCGCGCGATTTTTTTCCACAGCGCCGGGTCCGTCAGGCGGGCCCGGTAATAATGCTTGAGCGTGGTCCTGGCTATGCCGTTGGCAGTGCGCGCCCAGGGATTGAGCAGCACCAGGCCGCTGACGCGGCGGTCGCCGCCCGCATAGAACATCGCGGCCGACGCGCCATCGCACAAACCCCAGATCACCACCTCGTCCATTCCGGGAACGGCGCTGAAGAAGCGGTCAACGGCGGCCTGCAGGTCGTCGCCGACCGTTTCGAAATTGCGCATGTCCCCTTCGCTGTCGCCCATGCCGCGGTAATCGAAACGCATGGCGGCAATGCCCTCGGCAGCCAGCGCGCGCGCCAGCCCGGTGAACTGGCGGTGGCTTCCGGCCCGGTACTGGGGCCCGCCGACGACGATCAGTACGCCGCGCCTGGCGGCTTGTTCGGGCAGGCTGACAATGCCATACAAGGCATCGTCGCCGCAGTCGAAACTAAGCGCAATTTCTTGATAGTTCACTGGCTGGCCTCGCGACAAGGGCGGAAGTAGCCGCCAGCAGCGCCGGCGCCTCCTCGATTTCCTGGGTCGCCCAGAACGGAGCGCAGCTGACGCGGTGCAGGCTGACATCGGCGCCTTCGCGGCGCCATGCGGCGAGCACCCGCTCGACGGCGGGCGCGAGCGGGCGCTCGGCCGCGGATGCGGTTTCGAACCAGTCGACCGGGCATTGCGGGGGCGCCATCCGGGCCAGGTCGAGGCCGTCGATCGCCGCCGCCAGTTCGGGCGCCAGTTCGTAGCCGGCCACTTCCAGCATCTCGCCGCCCAGCAGGGCCTTGCGCAGTTCCGCCGTGCCGGCCGCCGGAGCGCCGTCCGCCACCATCGCGCGGGCCGTGAGCAGGCGCAGGAACTGGGTCAGGAACGCGCTGCCGCTGTGCACCGGCTGCCACAGGAGCAGCCGCTCCACCGGATGGGCGGCGCCCCGGGCATAGTCGAGCGCGAGCAAGGCGCCCAGGCGCAGGCCCCACAGCCCGACCGACTGCCCGAGGCGCTGTTCCAGCCAGCGGCAGCCCGCGGCCAAGTCGGCTTTCCAGGTCTCCCAGCGGGCCTCGGCGAATTCGCCGCTGCTGTCGCCGCAGCCGTGCAGGTCAAGCTGCAGCACGCCGTAGCCGGCATCGGCCAGCGCGCGCGCCTGCAGCGCCGCGACACGGCGCGACTTGTTCATTTCGTCGCCAAACGGATGGACATACAGGATCGCGCCGCGGCACCCGTCCCCCGCCGGCGGATGGAACAGGCAGAAACGCTGTCCCGGGTCCGTTTGCAGGAAGAAAGGCTGGGCGCCGGTCCGCTTTGGCGACGCTGTCATCAGGCCAGCTTTTGCTCGACGAAGGCGTTCAGGCTGCCCAGCGTTTCGAAAGTGGCCGCGCCGATTTCGTCATCGTCGATGACGAAGCCGAAGTGCTCTTCCAGCGCCGCCATCAGGTTTACCACGGCCATCGAATCGAGTTCCGGGATGCTGCCCAGCAGGGCCGACTGGGGGGTGAGATCCTTGCCGGCATCGCCCAAGCTGAGCACTTCCACCAGGATATTCTTTACATCGTTGAGATACATGGACGTCCTATTTAATCAAAAACATAACAAAGTGACATGGTAGCATGGCGCTATACGGTGTCACCATTCCGGCGCGCATTTTGCACCATGCGCAGCATGAAGCGAAGGGGCTTGCGGTCCCAGGGCGTGAAGCGCGGCAGCTGGAACAGGTCGCCGCCGGGACGGGCCGCGCCCCAGGAGGTGGACACGGCTGCCTCGAACCCCACTTCCCTGGCCATGGCGGCGTGCCGGGACAGGTAATCCTGGCCCGGTTTGCCGTTCGGATAGGCAAACAGGCGGACCGGGGCGCCGATGAGGCCTTCCAGCGCGTCCTTGCCATCGGCCATTTCGCGGCGCGCGCCGGCATCGTCCATGCGCGCCAGGATCGGATGGTTGACGGTATGCCCGCCGATCTCGATGCCGGCCTGGTGCAGCTGGCGCACCTGGCTTGAGGTCATCATCAGGTTTTCCGGCAGCGCGGCCGGCACCAGGGCGCGCACCGCGTCCACCGCGTCGAGGCGCGCCGCGAGCGGCAGGTATTTCAGGGTGTTCAGCAGGCTCGCGATGGCGGCGCGCCGTTCGGCCACCGTGCCCAGCGCGAACCGGCCGTAACCGTGCGGGCCGAGGTCGATCGCATCGGGCGCCCTGCGGATCAGTTCGATGACCGTATCGTTCCACATGCGCCCGCCGTCGAGGAAGCCGGTGGCGACGAAGACTGTGGCCGGCAAACCGTGCTTGTGCAGGATAGGCAGGGCCACCTCGGCATTGTCGGCGTAGCCATCGTCGAAGGTGATGCAGGCCGCACGGGGCGGCAGTTTACCGCTGCGCAGGCCGCGCACGCCCTCCCCCAGCGACATGAAATTGAAGCTGTGCTTCAGCTGGCCGAGCTGGGCATCAAAGCGCGCCGCATGCATCTCGTCCGGGAACAGCGGGTCAGGCTGGGGCAGCACGCGGTGGAAGATCAGGATCGACAGGCGGCCGCTGCCGGCAAAGCCGACCCGCGCCAGCGCCCGGCAGGCCAGCGCGGACAAGCCGGGGCCCTGGCCGGCCGGAACCGCGGGCAGTCGCTGGCTTCGCTCAAGCAGCATGGGCGCCCTTGCGCGGCGCAGTGCCGGCCTGGTTGGCCAGCGCGTGGCCGCCACCCGGGCCGGCCGCCAGGCTGCCGGCCGGAACCGCACGGGCGGCCAGCTGCCTTTCCTTGAGCGCCTTTTCAACCAGCGCGCCAGTGCAGACGATGATGGCGATCAGGTAGTAGGGCACATCGTAATAAAGCAGGCTGAGGAAGGCGCCACCGACGGCGAAGCCAACCATGCTCACCTGGATCATGCGCGCCAGGCTGCCGGCCCACTTGAGTTCGTCCCATCCCTTGGTGGTCCTCACGATCCAGCTTGCCTTGCGCCACGTGAGGATCGCCAGCAAGATATACAGCCCGAGTCCGACAAAGCCATGTTCGCCCAGCGCCTGGAAGTAAATACTGTGGGCGGCGTGCACGTCGTCCGGGACCGGGGCATACAAGCCGAACGCGATCCGGTTATAGATCTCGAAGCCGCCGCCGACCAGGGGCCGGTCCAGCGCCAGTTTATAGGCCATCCACCAGGCGTTGATGCGCCCCATCGCGGAGGCATCCTGCTCATAGGTATTGATGGAGTCCATGCGGGTAAACCACTGTTCCGGCATGAACATGAACGCGACCGGTATCAGCATGACCAGGATGGCGCCGGTGACCATTTTCTTGGGACTCTTCAGCCAGAGGAAGAAAACCATCGCCACGATACCGACCAGCGCGCCGCGCGAGTACGATCCCAGCGCGGCAAAGGCGCACAGCACCATGGCCGCCGCCAAACCCCAACGCACCCACTTCTTCGCTTCCATGTGGTAGAGGTAGAACATCAGGGGGATGCTCGTGATAAACGCCAATGCGACCTCGTTGTTGCCTTCGATATAACTCCCGGGCGGTCCCCAGACGATGTTATTGCCGCCGCTCAGCAAGGTGAACAGGCCGCCCTTGGTACCGAAGAATCCGATCGACAGGACCAGTGCCCAGATCAGCAGGTGGATCTGCTCCTTGGTCTTGATCAGCATCATGGTTACCACGGTCATCAGCATGATCTTCCACACGCGGTTCAGCATGACCAGCGACTCGTCGGGCCACATCGAAAAGATCGTCGTCACGACCATCCAGGCGGTGAATGCGAACAGGATCACCACGATCGGGGTGGCCGGCAGCTTTTTCGGTTCCTTGGTGACCAACAAGGCGATCAGGGTGGTGCCCGCGACAATCGCGGCGAAGGGGAAGGAGTAGGCAAAATCCCAGCTCAGCCGATGGGGATTCATCACGCTGACCCATACCCACATGAGCACGCCGATGTAAGGGCGTTTTAAGATGAAAGGAAGTGAGCCGAAAACGATCAGCGTGATAAGCGTGTCGCGCATAGAAGATCTGGGTAAGGGAAATTACTCGGGTCGGCATCAGCTTAGCGCACTTCCGTCGGGCCCGGCACGTTTTGGCCACACGAATTGCTCTTGCTGATGTTCAAGTGTTAAGATTCAAAGTGAAATCGGTGGGAATGTCACTGCGAAACGAGTTAATATTATCACAATTAAGTTGCGAGTCCGCGCACGCCGCGGGGGGTGGTTTTTCCCCGTCCCGTGCCTGCGATTCCCGGATATAGGCAAGGATTCAATGAGCGACCTCGTGCATGACTTCATCTTCGCTTCTGCGCGCCTCAGCCCCGCCGCCGAAGCCCTCGTATATGGCAACATTCGTGTCGATTACGCAACGCTTGCAACAAATGTCCGGCAAGTAGCCGAGTCCCTCGCGGCCCTCGGCCTTTCGCGCGGAGAACGGCTGGCGGTCTATCTCGAGAAGAACATCGAGAATGTGGCCGCCATGTTCGGCGCGGCCGCCGCCGGCGGCGTGTTCGTTCCCGTCAATCCGCTGCTCAAGCCCGAGCAGGTCAGCTATATCCTGGCCGACTGCAACGTGCGCATCCTGGTGACCTCGGCCGACCGCCTGAAACTGCTGGCCCCGGCGCTGCGCCAGTGCCCGGACCTGCGCACCGTGATCGTGGCCGGCAAGGCCGGCGAGCTGCCCGACCTCGGACGGATCGGCGTCATGGCCTGGGACACGGCGCTGGCAGCGGCGGCGTCCGGCGCGCACCGCCCGGCGACGGTGCGCAACATCGATGCCGACATGGCCGCGATCCTGTATACCTCGGGCAGCACCGGCAAGCCCAAGGGCGTCGTGCTGTCCCACCGCAACATGGTGGCGGGCGCCAACAGCGTGGCCAGCTACCTGGAAAACACGCCGGCCGACCGCATCCTGGCAGTGCTGCCGCTCAGCTTCGACTACGGCCTGAGCCAGCTGACCACCGCCTTCAGCGTCGGCGCCACCGCCGTGCTGATCAACCACCTGTTCCCGCGCGACATACTCAATGCGGTCGTGGCCGAGCGCATCACCGGCCTGGCGGCCGTGCCGCCGCTGTGGATCCAGGTGGCGCCGCTGCCGTGGCCGGCCGACTGCACGCTGCGCTACCTGACCAATTCCGGCGGCGCCATGCAACGCCCGACCCTGGACGCGCTGCGCCGCGCCCTGCCGAACGCCAAACCGTTCCTGATGTACGGCCTGACCGAGGCCTTCCGCTCGACCTTCCTGCCGCCGTCCGAGCTCGAGCGCCGCCCCGATTCGATGGGCAAGGCGATCCCGAACGCCGAAGTGATGGTACTGCGGCCGGACGGCAGCGAATGCGATCCGGGCGAAGCGGGCGAGCTGGTGCACCGCGGCGCGCTGGTCTCGCTCGGCTACTGGAACGACCGCGCCAAGACCGCCGAGCGCTTCAAGCCGCTGCAGTCGGTGCAACACGGCCTGCCGCTGACCGAAATGGCGGTGTGGTCGGGCGACACCGTGCGCAAGGACGAGGAAGGCTTCCTGTACTTCATCAGCCGCAACGACGAAATGATCAAGACCTCGGGCTACCGGGTCAGCCCGTCCGAAGTCGAGGAAGTCGTGTACGCGCGCGACGGCGTGGCCGAAGCCGCTGCCATCGGGCTCAAGCACCCGGCGCTGGGACAGGCCATCGTGGTCGTCGCCCATGCCGCGGAAGGGGTGGCGCTGGACGAAGCCGCGCTGCTGGCGGCCTGCAAGCCGCACCTGCCTGGCTACATGCTGCCGGCCAAATTCATCATTTCCCCGGCCAGCCTGCCGCGCAATCCGAACGGCAAGATTGATCGCAAGCTGCTGAGCACCCAGCTGGAGAACCTGTTCATGGAAGCCGCACAATGAGCGCCCCGCGTCCCCAGCATGCCCCGCTCGAGCAGTTCGAGGTCAGGGACGACTGCCTGCAGGTGGGCGGTATGCCGCTGACCCGCCTGGCCGAGCGCGTCGGCAGCACGCCCTTCTACGCCTACGACCGCGCCAGGCTGAGCGAACGCGTGGCCCTGCTGCGCGAACACCTGCCGCCCGAGATCCACCTGCATTACGCGATGAAGGCCAACCCGATGCCGGCGGTGGTGCAGCACATGGCCACCCTGGTCGACGGCCTCGACATCGCCTCCGGCGGCGAGCAGCGGGTCGCACTCGACACGCCGATGGACCCGGGTCTGGTCAGTTTCGCCGGCCCCGGCAAGAGCGACGCCGACCTGCGCTGCGCGATTGCCGCCGGCGTGGTGCTGAACATGGAGTCGGACGCCGAAATGGAGCGCATCGCCGCCATCGGCAAGCGCATGGCGATCCGGCCGAAGGTGGCGGTGCGGGTCAATCCCGACTTCGAGCTGAAGTCGTCCGGCATGAAGATGGGCGGCGGGCCCAAGCAGTTCGGCATCGATGCCGAGCTGGTGCCCGCTACCCTGCGCCGCATCGGCGAACTGGAACTGGACTTCCAGGGCTTCCATATCTACAGCGGCTCGCAGAACCTGAAGGCGGCAGCGATCCAGGAAGCCCACGAAAAAACCTTCGCGCTGGCGATCCGCCTGGCCGCGCACTGGCCCGGCCCGCTGCGCACCCTGAATATCGGCGGCGGCTTCGGCATCCCCTACTTCCCCGGCGAACAGCGGCTCGACCTGGCGGCCGTCGGCGCCAACCTCAAGCGCATCCTGCCGGGCGTGCGCGAGCACCTGCCCGATACACAGGTCGTGATCGAACTGGGCCGCTACCTGGTGGCCGAGGCCGGCATCTACGTCAGCCGGGTGATCGAGCGCAAGGTTTCGCGCGGCCAGGTCTACCTGGTCACCGACGGCGGCCTGCACCACCACCTGTCGGCCTCGGGCAATTTCGGCCAGGTCATCCGCAAGAACTACCCTGTGGTCATCGGCAACCGGGTCGCCGGCGGCGAGCGTGAAACGGCGTCGGTGGTCGGACCGCTGTGCACCCCGCTCGACCTGCTGGCTGACCAGATGGAACTGGCGAAAGCGGAGCCCGGCGACCTGGTCGTCGTGTTCCAGTCCGGCGCCTACGGCCTGTCGGCCAGCCCGGTCTCCTTCCTGAGCCATCCGGCCGCGCTCGAAGTCCTGGTCTGAACATCTAATTAGCAAGCCTAGCGAGGAATAGTCATGACTGAATTTGCAGGGATTCCGCAGTGAGTGGGCTGTGCGGCTGGATCGGCCATGGAACCGGCGCGGCGGACAACCGGGTCCTGATCGAAAACATGGCGGCGCCGCTGGCGGCGTTCGACGCCACCCCCGTGCGCGCGCTGCAGGGAGCGCGCAGCGCCGCCGCGGTGGCGGCGCTGGGCCCAAGCGCCCACCTGTACCAGAACGACGGGCTGACCGTGGCGCTGTGGGGACAACCGGCGCTGGCTGGCGCCGGGCCGGCGCAGCTTGGCGGCGACGGCCTGGCCGAAGCGCTGGCGCAGGCCTGGCGGCGCGACCCGGACAGCGTATGCGCTTCGCTGAGCGGCGCGTTTTCGCTGTGCATCCTGGACGAGCCGCGCGGCGAAGCCCTGCTGGCGATCGACCGCATGGGCACCCAGCAGATGAGCTACCAGGCCGCCGCCGGCGCGCTGGTGTTCGCCTCCTCGGCCGATGCGATCGTGCGCCATCCGCTGACGCCGGCCGTGATCGACCCGCAGGGCTTGTACAACTATGTCTACTTCCACATGGTGCCCGGTCCGGGCACCGTGTACCGCGGCCAGGAACGCCTGCTGCCGGGCGAATACCTGCGCTTCAAGGACGGGCGCATCAACAAGCGCGCCTACTGGCGCATGGTGTTCCGCGAACGGCCGGAGCAGGATGAAAGCCAGCTGAAGGACCAGTTCCGCCAGATCCTGCGCAACAGCGTGCGCGAAGCGTCCGGCGGCCAGCAGGTGGGCGCCTTCCTCAGCGGCGGCACCGACAGTTCGACCATCGCCGGCATTCTGTGCGAAGTCGGCGGCAAGCCGGCCAACACCTATTCGATCGGCTTCGAGGCCGAAGGCTACGACGAGATGTCGTATGCGCGCCTGGCGTCGCGCCACTTCGGCACCAGCCACCACGAATACTATGTCACGCCGGACGACGTGGTGGACGCCATCCCGCGCATCGCGGCCGTGTTCGACCAGCCCTTCGGCAATGCTTCGGCGGTGCCGGCCTTCTATTGCGCGCGCATGGCCGGGGCCGACGGCGTCACCCGCATGCTGGGCGGCGACGGCGGCGACGAACTATTCGGCGGCAACGAACGCTATTCCAAGCAGCACATCTTCGCGATGTACGAGCAGGTGCCCGGCATGCTGCGCAAGGCCCTGCTGGAGCCGGCCGTGTTCAATTTCCCGGGCGGCAAAAATATCAAGCTGATCCGCAAGGCGCGCAGCTACATCGAGCAAGCCTCGGTGCCGATGCCGGCGCGGCTGGAAACCTACAACCTGCTGGGACGCTTCGGTCCGTCGCAAGTCTTCACCGACGACTTCCTGGCCAGCGCCGACACCGATGCGCCGCTCGCCAGCCTGGCCCACACCTACGCCCAGAGCGATGCGTCGAGCCTGATCAACCGCATGCTGGCGCTCGACCTGAAGATCACCCTGGCCGACAACGACCTGCCGAAGGTGGTCAAGGCCTGCGAGCTGGCGGCGATGGAAGTCGCCTTCCCCTTCCTGTCGGACGAGATGGTGGCCTTCTCGTCGCGCCTGACCGCGCGCCAGAAGCTGAACGGCACCCAGCTGCGCTGGTTCTTCAAGGAGGCGCTGCGCGGCTTCCTGCCGGACCAGATCATCACCAAGCAGAAGCACGGCTTCGGGCTGCCGTTCGGGGTCTGGCTGCAGAAGCACAAGCCGCTGCAGGAACTGGCGCTCGACAGCCTGACCGGGCTCAAGGCGCGCCGCATCGTGCGCCCGGAATTCATCGACGCGCTGGTCGGCCAGCACCTGGAGGAACACGCCGGCTACCACGGCACCATGGTGTGGGTCCTGATGATGATGGAGCAGTGGTTCCGGCAGCGCGAAGCGCAGCGGGGCTGATCAACACCACCGGTGACTGGCCCATGAAACCGACCGCATCCACGCTGGAATACCAACGGTTCGACCCGGCCAGTTGCGGATTCCCGCGCCCGTTCGCGCCGCTGCTGCCGGCGTTTCGATGGTCAGCCCTGAGCCTTGGCGGCGGCGATGCGCCCGACCCCGCGCTGTTCGAGGGACCGGGGGTGCGCCACTTCTCGCGCGGGCGCTATGCCCTGCACGAGGCTTACCGCAGCGCCGGCGTGGGTCCGGCCGGCGCGCTGCTGGCGCCGGCCTACCATTGCCGCACCATGATGGATCCCGCGCTCGCGCTTGGCGGCGCGGTACGCTTTTACGACATCGGCAGCGACCTGACGCCCGACCTGGACAGCATTCGGGCGCTGCTGGCGGCGCCCGGCGTCGCGGCCAGGGCGCTGGTCCTGCCGCACTATTTCGGCGTCGAGCAGCCAGCCGCGCTGGTGGACCAGCTCGCAGCGCTGTGCGCGGCGCACGGCATGGCCCTGGTCGAGGATTGCTCGCATGCCTGGCAGCTTGCCGCCAGGCGCGCGCCGGCCGCGCGGACGCAGGCCGGCCGCGCCGTCGTCGCCAGCCCCTACAAATTTTTCGCCTGCGAAGACGGCGGCGTGCTGTGGAGCGCCGCGGTTCCGTCGTCGCCGCCGGCGTCAAGCGGCATGCTGGACGAGCTCAGGGCGTTGAAGCGGGCATGGGAGCGCAGCCGCCTGGCGCGCCAGGCCGGGCCGCCGCTGCCATTGCCGCAAGCAGGCAGGCTCGAGTTCGGCACGGTGGTCGCCGAATCCGGCGCCCTGCCCTCGCCCCTGTACGAACGCGCCTGCGAACAACAGGCCAGCCTTGGCCTGTCGCGCTGGGTCATGCGGCGCACCCGGCTGACCCCGCTCATCCGCCGCCGCCGCGAGCATTACCAGCAATGGAACGCGGCCGTCGCCGGCCTGCGCGGCGCACGCGCGCTGTTTCCGGAACTGGCGCCCGATTGCGTGCCCTATATGTTCCCCCTTGAAATCAACATGCCCAATCCATCTTTCTTCCTGCTCAAGCAAGCAGGACTGCCGATCTGGCGCTGGGACGACATGGCGGTGTCCGGCAGCGAGGTGGCGGCGCGCTACCGCACCCACCTTCTGCACCTGCCATGCCACCAGGACCTGACCCGGGAGCAGATGCGATGGATGACCTCGCTCGTAGCCGAGGTGCTGGCATGAGCGGCGGGACGGCCATGCCGCTGGCGCCGCTTGCCGCTGCCACCGACCCGGGCACCGTCGAGGTGTTCGCGCATCCGGACGCCCTGCCCGCGGATGTGCAAGGTTTCATGCACGAGGCTGAAAAACGCAATGTCGGCCTGGGCCTTTGCTGGTATCGCAACCTGGTCGCGGCGGTATACGCGGACGACCCGGGTGTGCGTTTCTACGTGCTGCGCAACAAGGGGCAGGTGCGGGCGGTCATGCCGCTGCGGGCGGAAAAGGAGCGCCTCGGCTGGCGGCTCACGTCGCTGTCCAATTTTTACACCAGCCTGTATGAACCGGTCCTCGCGCCCGGGGTGACGGCGGCCGGCCTGCTGCCGCTGCTATCGGCACTGAACCGCGAGTTCCGCCCGCTGTCTTCGCTGATGCTGGCGCCGATGGATGCCGGGGGCGAGGCGTACCGCACGCTGCTCGGCGCGATGCGCCTCAAGGGATGGCTGCCGTTCGAGTATTTCAGCTTCGGAAACTGGTACCTGCCGGTGTCGTTCGACTGGAACAAGTACCTCGCCCAGCGCAGCAGTACGCAGAGGAACACGATCCGCAGGATGGGCAAGAAATTCGCCAACGACGGCGGCGTGCTGGAAATCGTCACCGGCCCCGACGATTTACCGGGCGCGATCGAAGCGTATGAGCGCGTGTATGCCGCAAGCTGGAAGAAACCGGAGCCGTTCCCCGCTTTCGTGCCGGGACTGGTCCAAAGCTGCGCTGCGAAAGGCTACCTGCGCCTCGGACTGGCGTGGCTCGGCGGCGAGCCGGTCGCCGCCCAGGTGTGGATCGTCGCGCACGGGCGCGCCGAAATCTACAAGGTCGCGTATGACGAGAAATTCAAGGCGTACTCGCCGGGCACACTGGTCACGGCACTGCTGATGCAGCATGTGATCGATGTCGACAAGGTGGGGGAAGTGGACTACCTGATCGGGGAGGACCCGTACAAGAAAACGTGGATGAGCCACCGGCGCGACCGCCGGGGCATCATCGCCTACAACCCGCGCGCGCTGTCCGGACTGGCCGGACTGGCGCGGGAATCGGCTGGACGGCTGGTGAAAGCCGTCCGCGCGTGGCTGCATTCGGACCAGCCGGGCGGCGGCGCCGGTACGCCGCCGCACAGCTGAACGATTAAGCCGAGGTGCGCAGGAAGAACAGGTTCGAGCTGCCCGACGGCATCAGCAGGAAACCACGCAGCGCCGGAATGTAGCGGAACCGGTTGTGCACGCCGTCGCCCGGGGTTGCCGGAGGACGCTTGGTGCTGGTCGGCGCCAGGATGCTCATGTCCCACATGTTGGTCGCGTTCGGCTTCACGATGTACACCCGGCCGGCACCTGCTCCCTGGCCACAGTAGAACATGAAGCGGTCGTTGACCGGATCGTAGTCCATGCCTGCGTATGCCGGCCTTTCAGCGGCAAACGTGGTCAGGGCGGTGCTGGCGTTGAAGCGGACCGCGATCTGCTGCGTACCGTTGACCGGAATCCGGCTGGCCTGGAGCGCCTCCGCGCCGTAGCCCTGGCCATCGCCCCAGTTCAGCGTAAACAGCTGGTTACGCTGCGAATCGTGGGCGATCGGGAACCTTACCTCGTCCGCCGTACGAGTGGTGATCGGGCGGGTCCAAGTCTTGGTCTGCGGCGACCAGCGCGCCAGGTCGGTACTGAATACCTCGCCGGTGCTGCGGATCTTTGCCGCACCCAGGTCGCCGCCGGCCGGCATGTTGGCCCAGGTACCTGCCGGATCCCAGGTGTTCGTGTCCAGGTTGAAGCCGTCGACCGTGGCGAAGGTGTAGGCATTACCGTAGGCGCCGAACACACCGAACAGCATCAGGCGATTTACCTGCGGCACGAAGTGCATGCTGCTGTACAGATGGCGCGAGATCGGCTTGCCATCGGCATAGTACGGGGCATCCATGCGGACCTGGGTACTTGCAGCCCTGCGCAGGCGCCAGACCGGCGCATTGTCCGTCAGCTTCAGCGATACCACGCGGTTATCGTAGGAATCCATGTGGCCGCCCGCGCCAGCGATCAGGATCTCGTTGGTCAGCTCGTTATACGCAATCCCGTTGTAAGCGTCCACTGCCGCACCGCCTGCGCCGGAGGTACCAGGAATCTCGATCCACTGGTTCAGCGGCTTGCCCTGCAACCAGGTCGGATCGCCACCCGTTGGCGGCGGGGTCGGCTCAGTCGGCGGAATCGGCTCGGTCGGTGCCACCGGCGGTACCACCGGCGGTACCACCGGGACCGTCGGCGCGGTGTAGCGGGCCGGCTTGACACCCCAGACCGGGTTGACGTTGAAGGCTGCGATCATTTCCGGCCAGTTGCTGGTGCTGGTCACGCGGTTGTACGCTTCCTGGGCGCCAGGCACGCCATGCTCTACAGCATAGGCGATTGCAGGTACCAGGTTGCCCCACAGTGCGGTTTCGCCAGGCATGTATTGGCCTGCGAGCACGCCTTCCGTCGTACCTTGCCATTCTGGAACGACTGCATAGGTTGCGTCGTAGACCTGCTTTTCGTTCTGGTACCAAGGGCCGGTACCGGTATCGTAGTCAGGCGTGTTGCTTGGCGAGATCATCATCGTGTACGGCACGGCGTTGACATACCAGAAACCGTCGCGGGTGCCGAGGCGACCGACCACACTCTTCGCTTTCCATGCGAAGAAGGCGCTCAGCTTGGTGCTGGCGGTCGCCGCGATCGGCAAGCCCAGCGATACCGAATAGCCGAAGGCGGCGGTAACGAAGTCCTGCTGCCATGGGGCGGCGATGCGGATCGTGTCGTCGTAGCCTTCGCCTGGCTTGATCCAGCCGAACGGGTTGTTCGCCTGCGCCACATAGCGGCCGTGGAAGTGTTCGATGTTCGCTTCGACCGAGGCGATAAACTCGGAACGCAGTGCGGTGTCGTCGTCCGGGGTGACGCACAGGCCTGGACGCGGGCGCGCCAGTCCCATGCGCAGCTGCGGGTCTGCCATGCGCCGACGGCGGACTGCACCAGGCCTTTGCTGCCGGTGCGCAGGAACTCGTTGTCGCCGTTCCCCAGATAGTTGGCGGTGGTCGCAAACTGAACCTCTTCCATGAAGTACCAGCGGCCGGTTGCCAGGTAGGCGAGAAAGCCGACCGATGGGCTGTGCGCGACGTCCCAGCCCGGCGGGTTGCCGCCGGTCGGGGTCGGCGTGTACTGACCGTTGGTCGAACCGCCAACGTCCTTGAAGCCCTCGTTGTCGCCAATGTTCAGCGTTGGGTAGCGGCTGAATCGCAGTGGACGGTTGGTGGTTTCGTCACGGTAGTGGATGGCCCAGCGGCCGGCGGAAAAGCCGTTGCGGACCAGGGCGCCATACGTTACCGGCAGGTCGGAGATCAGGTAAGCCACGTCGTGCTGCGGCAGCATGCCGATCGGGGTCTGGTAACCTGACGATGCCATGTTGTCTTCGTCGTAGTAGAAGTTACCTGCCTGAAGCGGCGTGTAGGTCGTCACCAGGCCGTTCAGCACGGCGGCGCCGGCGGCCAGCTGGCCGAAGTAGGAAGGAACCAGGCCGGTCGACTGCAGGTAGGCGGAGTCCTGGCGTGCGATCACGCCCATGTCGGTGGCTGCCCAGTACGACAAGGCGGCGCCTTTGATCAGCGGAGTACGCGTGTGGTGCTTCAGGTCGATCAGTGCCGACATGCGCTGGGTGCGGTTCAGCTTGAATGTGAAGGTGGCGCTCTTGTTTTTCGGTGCGGCGACGCGCAGGAAGCCGTTTTCGATCCAAGGCAGCATCTCGATCGCGCCATTGGCCCAGACGCGAACTTCCAGCCAAGCCACCAGGTGGGTGTCGGTGCCGACCCGCTTGCGGTAGATAAACGAGGACATGGCCGGGCCCGAGACCCAGGTCTGGAATGGGGTATCCCAGGCGGTGTTTTCCCAGAGTACGGTGCCGAAAGCGCCGCAAGTGACTTCAGCGACGGCGCCGCCGGTTTTCAGGGCCGCAGTGGTGATTGCCGCAGCAGTGGTGGTGGTCGCAGCTGCGCTGCTGACGTTGATCGTGGTGGCGGCGGTGCCGCTCACCGCGGCCTGGCCGGCCAGCACGGCGAACTTCACGGAGCCGTCGGGCCAGCGGTTCTTGACGGTCATTTGCAGGGTGCCCTTGTCGGACACCACGGTACGGCCGGAAATCACGTCGCCGCGGCGGAATGCGAAACCGAGGCAGAACGGTACCGAGCTCTGGCCGGTCGTGCTCATCACGGTGAACCTGGCGCCGGGGACCGTGGCGGCTGTGCCGGTCCCCGGGCCGGTTGGCGTCGGTACTTCGCTGAACACGACGCCGGAGGCGAACTGGTTCCCCAGTTCTTCAGGGCTGCTGCCGGCGCCACAAGCGGTCAATGCACCGGTAGCGGCAAGGGCGGACGAAGTGCGCAGGAAAGTACGGCGTTTATTGTCGATCATGTAAATTGTCTCTGTAAATGGATTAACGGGCAGAAAGTGTCTGCGCGGAATCTGGCAATTGAGAAAGCCCTGTTCACGCTCCGGACCCACTATTTGTCAAACGGTTATCAGTGGGCCAGGCAATAACTTAGATAAGACACACTGTTCGTCGGCCCCGCGTTGCTTTGCGGCACCGGATGAATTCATTCTAACTGCGTATTGTGGGCAATTAAAATATCCACACAGCAAGAAAATGCAAAAAACGACGGCAATTTGTGTTTTTTTTGAGATACAACACATTTTCCTGCGAGAACTTTAAACGTGTTGAAAACACATGCGGGCTATCTGGACTGCTGGTTTTGTTGCGCGCGTGTTATCGGTTATTAGCGCGAAGATACGAATTATTAGCGTGAAGTTACAGCTTATTGCTAATTGCTACCAATAATAAGTCTTCTGTCATGTTTTCCAATCGGAAATAAAATATCCTCCAACTCGGTTGGCAGAGCGAGTTGCCGTTGAATAATGAATGGAAAGATCTGTCCGGAAAGAATATGTACTAGAATATACATATTCTCTCGATGCAATTTTATTTTCTTGGCGGATGCAGATCCGGAGTACTGCTGAGTTAGCGTTGCCACTATATAAGAAACGTGGGGAAATTGAGAAACGGAAAGATGTTACGAGATGCAAGCGGGAACGATTATTGCCCTATTTCCGAAAGAATATTAATAATCGGAAATGCGCATCTCTGCAGTACGCCAGGCGGGGAGTCTGGTGGCATATTTACAACAATATTTCCGTGGGTGAAGCTGCATGCCCGGGGCGATGCCTGGGCTTGCATCGGGCGCGCTGTTTTTTAAACAACTAGTCACTCTTTGATTTACAATAAAACTCAACGGTCAGCGCCCAAACTACATACGCGATAACAGGAACCGATATGAACGATTCGTTTCTCAGCATCAGAAGTGTGTCGGGAAAATTTGTAGTTCGCGGCCAGCCCGCATGCGCGCTGGGCCACCGCCTGGAGCGCAGCGACGGCGCCGTGGACGGCATCTATGCAAACTGGACCTGGGATGGCAGCTGCCTCACCGCCAGAAACGACCGTTACGGCATGTTTCCGATTTACTATACGTGCCGGGATGGCGAATTCGCCATTTCGTCTTCCATTCCGCGCCTGCTGGAGGCCGGCGCCAGCTGCGCGCTGGATGAACCAGCGCTGTCGGTATTCTTCCGGCTTGGATTCTTCATCGGCGACGACACCCCTTTCCGCGATATCCGGGCGCTGCCGCCGAATACGACGCTGCGCTGGAACGGGAGACTGCAGCTGGAATCGGGCGGCCGCGCATTGGGCCGGACCCAGCCGCCGATGTCGCGCGACACCGCGCTCGACACCTATATCGCCTTGTTCCGCCAGTCGATCAAGCGCCGTCCGCCGCCGGAACCGGATTTCACGGTGCCCTTGAGCGGCGGCC
>NZ_QYUP01000108.1 GCF_003590855.1 Massilia cavernae | reverse complement strand
GGAGAAAGCGTGCTGGCCGAGCTGAGCGCAGGACTGTGCGCGCGCGAAGCCCATATCTCGCCCAAGTTCCTGTATGACCCGCTCGGCTCGAAACTGTTCGAGGCCATCTGCGAGCTGCCCGAATATTACCCGACCCGCACGGAAGCCGCGGTGTTCGAGCGCTACGGCGCCGACATCGCGCGCGCGGCCGGTCCCGGCTGCACCATGATCGACCTCGGCGCCGGCAATTGCGCCAAGGCCGCCAGCCTGTTCCCGCTGCTGCATCCCGGCCAGTACGTGGCCATCGACATCTCGCGCGAATTCCTCAACGAATCGCTGTCGCGGCTGCGCCAGCGTTTCCCCCATATCGAAATGACCGCGCTCGGGCAGGACTTTTCCAGCCGGCTCGACCTGCCTGCCTCGGTCAGCCATGCACGGCGGCTGTTGTTCTATCCCGGTTCGTCGATCGGCAATTTCACGCCCGATGGAGCGCGCGCCTTCCTCAAGCGCGCGCGCGCCCGGTGCGACATCGATGGCGGTCTGCTGATCGGGATCGACCTGCTCAAGGACGAGGACACGCTGGCCGAGGCCTACGACGACGCCCTGGGCGTCACCGCCGCCTTCAACCTGAACGTGCTGCGCCACGTGAACGCGCTGGCCGGCGCCGACTTCGACGTGCGCGGCTGGCGCCACTTCGCCTTCTTCAACCGCGGCGAAAGCCGCATCGAGATGCACCTCGAGGCGCTGCGGCCGATGACGGTCAGCTGGGCGGGCGGCTCGCGCAGCTTTGCCAGGGGCGACCGCATCCATACCGAAAACAGCTACAAGTACCGCAAGAGCGCCGCCGTCGGCCTGCTCGAACAGTCCGGCTTCCAGGCCACCAATGTCTGGACCGATCCCGATGAATGGTTTGCCGTCATCCATGCGCGCGCCATTGGTCCCTGAGAGCTTGCTGCGGCGGTACGACAGCGTGCGGCGCCGCTCCGCGCAGCTGGCCGAGCCGCTGTCCGACGAGGACTGCCTGCCGCAGTCGATGCCCGACGCCAGCCCGGTCAAGTGGCACCTGGCGCACACCACCTGGTTCTTCGAAACCTTCATCCTCGAGCGGCACGAAGCGGGTTTCCGGCCTTTCCATCCGGCGTTCCGGGTGCTGTTCAACTCCTATTACAACGGCATCGGCGCCAAGCACCCGCGTGCACAGCGCGGACTGGTGACGCGGCCCGGCATGGCCGAAGTGCGGGCTTACCGGCAGGATGTCGACGCGCGCATGGCGTGCCTGATGGAGCAGGCGGGCGCAGACGCGGGGCTGGCGGCCCTGGTGACGCTGGGACTGCAGCACGAACAGCAGCACCAGGAGCTGATCCTTACCGACGTCAAGCACCTGCTGGCACAGAATCCGCTGTATCCCGCCTACGAAAACCCCAAAACCGTCGTTCCCGCCAGTGGCGGGAAACGACGGCGGTGGACGGCTTTCGCGGGCGGGCTGGCGGACATCGGCCACGCAGGCGAGGGCTTCTGCTTCGATAACGAGCTACCGCGCCATCGCCAGTTCGTGGCGCCGTTCGAGCTGGCCGACCAACTGGTCACCAACGGCGAATACCTGGCCTTCATCGAGGCGGGCGGCTACCGCGATCCGGCATTGTGGTTGTCCGAAGGCTGGGACATGGTATGCGCCCAGTCGCTCCGCCATCCACTGTACTGGCACCTCGATACCGCCACCGGCCGCTGGCGCGAATTCACCCTGCACGGCATGCAGCCGCTCGACCCTGCGCTGCCCGCCACCCACCTGTCCTTGTATGAGGCCGACGCCTGCGCGCGCTGGGCCGGCGCGCGCCTGCCCACCGAGGCCGAATGGGAGCTGGCCGCAGCAGGCATCGCGCCCGAATGCGGCTGGCTGCACCCGGCTGCCGCGCGCGGCGAAGGGTTGCAGCAGATGTACGGCCATTGCTGGCAGTGGACCAGCAGCAGCTATGCGCCATATCCCGGCTTCGCGCCCCAGGCTGGCGCGCTGGGCGAATACAACGGCAAGTTCATGATCAACCAGTACGTGCTGCGCGGCTCGTCGTGCGCGACGCCGGAAGGCCATGCGCGTGCAAGCTACCGCAACTTCTTCCCGGCCGGCGCGCGCTGGCAGTTCAGCGGTACCAGGCTGGCCCGATGATCCGCAAACGACTGCGCCCGATACAAATCCTGAACCGGCGCGCGAACGCCTACATCATCGCGCACCCGCTCGCCTTTTCGCTACAGGTGATCAAGGCCTTCCGCGCCAACCAGGGTCTGCTGCTGGCCGGCGCCGTCGCCTACTACGCGCTGTTGTCGATCGTTCCCTTCCTGATGCTGGTGGTGGTGGCGCTATCGCATTACATCGATCCGGTGGAGCTGCTGGCGACGCTGCAGCGCTACCTCGAATGGCTGCTGCCGGGGCAGTCGAAGGCGATCGTCGTTGAGGTGGGCAACTTCCTGACCGAGCGCGGCTTGATCACGGGCGTGCTGGGCGTGACGATGCTGTTTTTCAGTTCGCTCGCCTTCACCGTGCTCGAAAACGCGATGAGCGTGATCTTCATCCACCGCGTGGCGATCCGCAGGCGGCACTTCCTGATCTCGGCCATCCTGCCTTACTGCTACATCCTGGCGCTGGGCTTCGGCGTGATGCTGGTGACGCTGGTGGCCGGCACACTGCAGGTGCTGGGGCAGGAGCAGGTCGAGTTCCTGGGCTACACCTGGTCGCTGTCGGGCTTCTCGGGGTGCTGCTGTACCTGCTCGGCCTGTTCGGCGAGATACTGGTACTCAGCTCGATCTACCTGGTGATGCCGGTCGGGCGGCTGTCGGTGTCGCACGCGCTGGTCGGCGGCGTGACCGCGGCGCTGCTGTGGGAGATCGCGCGCCATGTGCTGGTGTGGTACTTCTCGACGCTGTCGCAGGTGAACATCGTGTACGGCTCGATGACCACCGCCATCGTGGTGATGTTCAGCCTCGAGATCGGGGCCACCTTGCTGCTGCTGGGCGCCCAGGTGATCGCGGAATACGAACGGGTAGGGCGCAAGCAACGGGCGAGCGAGCCGGTGCCGATGACCACCGCCCGCCCTTGATGCTGTCTACAGGTCGACCACCATCTCGAAGCCGCCGTAGATCATGCGCTTGCCGTCGAAGGGCATGTTTTCGGGTTTCATCATGTCGGCCATGCGCTGGTCCTTCATGACCTTGTCGTTGACTTCATCGCGCTTGGCGCGCGACTCGTAGACGATCCACGAAAAGAACACCACTTCGTTCTCTTCCAGGTTGACGCTCTGCGGGAACGAGGTCCACTTGCCCGGCTTGACGTCGTCGGCCATGCACTCGCGGAATTCCAGCGCCCCGAGGTCCTTCCAGATTGCGCCGCACTTGCGCGACATGTCCTTGTATTTCTCCACGTTCTCCTTTGGTACCGGCACCACGAAACCATCGACATAAGCCATGACTTCCTCCTGGTTGAGCTGTTGGGTGAGCTGGAAATCATACCCCTTGGCGGCCCGGCGTCACGCACGATTGCGGCGCGCACGCCACATGTCTGTCATTGCTTTAATTCACTACGACGATGTCAGGCGCGGACGTTGATACGCGGCGCGCCTGCTTCCATGCGGCCGATGACGGCAGCATGGGCGAAGCCTTCGCGCGCGAACAGTGCCAGCACCTCGTCGACGCAGGCCGCGTCGACCGACACCAGCAGGCCGCCCGAGGTTTGCGGGTCGGTCAGCAGGGCCTGCTGGTGCGGCGCCACGCCCTCGGCCAGGGTGACGTCCTTGCCGTAGGCGTCCCAGTTGCGGCCGGAGGCGCCGGTGAAGTAGCCATCCTTTGCCAGCTGCTCGACACCAGGCAGCAGCGGAATCTTCGCCATGTCAAGCTGCGCCGACAGGCCGGCGCCGCGCGCCAGTTCCAGCAGGTGGCCCAGCAGGCCGAAGCCGGTGACGTCGGTCATTGCATTCACGCCCGCCATTTCCGACAGTGCCTTGCCCGGCTTGTTCAGCTTGGTGGTGTTCTCGATCATGGCCTTGTAGCCTGCCTCGTCCAGCACGTCCTTCTTCAGCGCGGCCGACAGGATGCCCACGCCGAGGGGCTTGCCCAGGATGAGGACATCGCCCGCTTTGGCGTCGGCGTTGCGCTTCACTTTCGACGGATGCACCAGGCCCATGACGACCAGGCCGTAGATCGGTTCGACCGAATCGATGGTGTGGCCGCCCGCGATCGGGATGCCGGCTTCGGCGCAGATCGACTCGCCGCCGCGGATGATGTCACCGATGGTCGACAGCGGCAGCTTGTTGACCGGCATGCCGACCAGCGCGAGCGCCATGATCGGGGTGCCGCCCATCGCGTACACGTCGGAGATCGCGTTGGTCGCGGCGATGCGGCCGAAGTCGAACGGGTCGTCGACGATGGGCATGAAGAAGTCGGTGGTGGCGATCAGCGCCTGTTCGTCATTGAGTTTGTAGACGGCGGCGTCGTCGGCGGTTTCGATGCCGACCATCAGCTCCTTCGGCACCGGGAAGCCGGCGGAATTCTTCAGGATCTCGGACAGCACGCCCGGCGCGATCTTGCAGCCGCAGCCGCCGCCGTGGGAAAACGAGGTGAGTTTGATTTTCTGTTCTGGTGCGCTCATGAAGATTCCAATGAAAAGTTTGTGCTGCCGACGAGAAGATTATCCACCATGTCGAGGACGGCCGCTTGCTCGGCCGCGGGCGTGAACAGGGCGGCGCGCGCGGCGCATTGGGCGCGCAGCCGGGCAAGGAAGGCCGGGTCGGCGATGCTGCGGCCGATCAGCGCCGCCAGCGCGGCTGCGTCGCCGACCGGGAAGTAACCGGCGTAGTCGTCGCCAAGCATGCCGCGGTTGCCGCTGATGTCGCTGGCCAGCACCGGCACGCCGCTGGTGACGGCCTCGATGATGACGTTGGCGCCCCCTTCGATCACCGAGGCGATCACCATCGCGTGGCTGCGCGCCAGCTGTCCGCGCGCGTCTTGGTGGGGCAGGTTGCCGAGCCAGCGGTAGCGGGCGTCGAGGGCTTGCGTGCGTTCGGCCGCCATGCCCAGTTCGGGATCGAGGGCGCCGCCGATGTGGACGAAGCGGGCGGCGGCTTCGGTCACCATCGGGCAGGCGCGCATGAAGGTGAGCGGGTCTTTTTCCGGACGCAGGTGGCCGATCATGGTGAAGGTGAAGCTGCCATCTTCGGAAGGGGACGACGCCACGGCGGGCGCCGACTGGCGGATCACGCGGGCTTTCTGGCGCACCGCGGCCGGCAGCATGTCGAGGCCCGCGTCCTGCAGCACCACCAGCACGGAGGCGTGGGCGAGCGATGCCTGGGCCGACGCGTCGTCCCGGATGTCGCGGTACAGGTCGGTGCCGGTCAGGACCAGTACGCGCGGGCGCTGTGGGAAGGCGCGGGCGAAGGCGGCCAGCGCGGCGGCCGAGCGGCGCGCGTGCAGGGCGATCATCAGGTCCGGCGCGGCGCCGCTGCCTGGCGTAAAGCTGGTGGCGATATCGACCTGGTAGCGGCCCTTGAGGAAATGCGCCCAGCGGCTGGCGGTCTGCCAGTTGCCGTTATTTTGCCCGGCCAGGGCCGGGCTGACGATTGCCACGCGTTTCAACGCTGTCGCTCCTTAAAATAGATACAATCCTGCCTTGACATCCTCCCCTTCGTGAACGAATGGGGATTCCCACTGCTGGCGTCTGATGCCCCAGACGGAAGCCGGACTGAAAGAGCCCAGCTTCTTATTCAATCCGCAGGATATCTCTCGACCTCGCCTAAGGCGACTGCGGATTGGAAAAAGCGGTACTGGTAAATCATGCCCCAGCGCGTAATCGCATACTGAAGCACTTATGGAGTTTGACCGTGGATCAACACCAAAGTTCAAGACATTTTTTTACTTGGACGGCTGCGGGCGCTACGCGCCCGGCTCCTTTCACTCCCTGCCCTGAAGTACAGGGTTTCTCGGAGCAATTCTGATGAATCCCATCAACGCATCGTTTAGGCAGGCCACGCCCCAGCAGCTCGCGGAGGCGCTGCAGTCTGCGCGGAATTATACGCTCAGGCTTTTCGACTACCTCGCGGCGGACGGCTTCGACCGGCTGGCGAACGTCCCGCACATCGCCACCATCAATCCGCCGCTGTGGGAGCTGGGACACATCGCCTGGTTCGCGGAATGGTACATCCTGCGCGAGGCGCGCTCCAGCCACCCGGCCGACGCCAGCGGCAACTCGCTCCTGACGCAGGGCGACGACTGGTTCGACTCCAATACCGTGGCCCACCGCACCCGCTGGACGCTGGATATGCCCGGCGCCGGCGCGCTCAAGACCTACTGCAACGAGGTGCTCGACCGGGTGCTGGATAAACTGTCGCGCGAGGCCAATGTGGATGAGGCGCTGTACCCGTACCGGCTGGCGCTGGCGCACGAGGCCATGCATGGCGAGGCGCTGCTGTACACGATGCAGACCCTGGGCGTGGCGCTGCCGGCAGGGCTGGTGCGCAGCGATGCGGTGCGGGCCGAAGCGCGCGAGATCGGCTATCCGGGCGGGACCATCACGATGGGCGGGCGGGCCGATGGCGGCTTCGTGTTCGATAACGAACTGGAGGCGCACCAGGTGTATGTGCCGCCGTTTTCCATCGACGCGGCGCTTGTGACGAATGCGCAGTATGCGGAGTTTGTGGCGGGCGGAGGCTATGAGGACGCCGCGTTCTGGAGCGAGGTGGGGCGCGCCTGGCTGATGCGGCAGGAGCGCTCGGCGCCGCGCTACTGGTCGCGCAATGGGGGGCAGTGGCGCGTTGGGCGGTTCGGGCGGCTGCAGACGATCGATCCGTTCGAGCCGGTGCGGCATGTGAGCTTGTACGAGGCGCAGGCATATTGCGCGTGGGCGGGGCGGAGGCTGCCGACCGAGGCGGAGTGGGAGTATGCGGCGACGTCCGGCCAGCCGGGGTTCGGGTGGGGGCAGTTGTGGGAGTGGACCGCGTCGCCGTTCGAACCGTATCCGGGATTTGCGGCGGGACCGTACCGGGAGTACTCGGAGCCGTTTTTCATGACGCACCAAGTGCTGCGCGGGGCGTCGTTTGCGACACCTTCGCGGTTCGGATCGGCCAGGTTCAGGAATTATTATTTGCCGGAGCGCGAAGATATGTTTGTGGGGTTCAGGACCTGCGCGTTTTGAAGGCCGCGCTGTCCAGCTTCTTAGTCGTCGTTCTTGAAGTCGCTGGAATCGTCGTGGGGAACAACCGTGATCATGTCACTTCCCTCGAACGGCCGGCCGTCAGTACTGATAAAGCGCAGCACGCCTCTTACATCGCCAGGGGCAAAGCCCGCTAATTCGATAGTAAACCGGCACCGAAGGTCTGAAATACCATCACCATTGACGTCCGTGCTCTTCTTGTTGCAGCTGCTCAAGCTGGTCTCGCTACCTGTGCGTCCAAAGGAAATTGTACTCTGGACTACATTCTTCGTTGCATCAAAATTCTTGGTCGAGCGAATGGCTACCTCCATCTTCCCGCGGCTTTTTGGATTTACATTGTTGTAACTCGATCCAGGGCGAATGTCGATTGGTGCCGGGTAGCCCTGGACGTCAACGACAGGCCGCTGTGTATTGTCCGAGGGGCTCAGCACACTGATTGAAGATAGCGCGCGCGACTGGGCAATCTCATCCATGAAGAGGATCCGGCCATCGCGGGTCCAGACAGGTTCGTGCCCTGTGAAATTGCCCACACGACGAAGTCCGCTGCCGTCGGGCTGTATCGTCCAAATCTTCCATCGACCGGTGCCATCACGATTCGATGAGAAAACGATCCCGAATGGCCCCCAGTGAGGGTCCCAATCATGGAAATTTCCCGAGGTTATATTGCGCCGGTTACCACCAGTGGCGGAAACGGTCATCAAACTCGCCACACCGTTGTCAGTTTCGGAAAAGACGATCTTGTCGCCAGCCGGAGAGAAACTCGGCCTGTTTTCCTCGCCAGGCAGGCCGACAATCTTGGCCAATCCGGTGCCATCCGCCTTCATGGCCCAAAGATCCTTCGTCCCGTCTTTGTCGGAGACAAAGACAATTTTCGTTCCGTCCGGAGACCACGCTGGTTGCGTGTTATTTGCACCGTTTCGCGTCAGCCTGGTTGGATATGCCCCATCTGCCTGCATTGTCCAAATGTCCGCTCCGCCATCTACCATGGAGACATAAGCAATATATTTGCCGTCGGGAGACCAGGCCGGCTCCACCTCATAAATATTCGTTTGCGTTTGCCAAGTCTTCGAGATCTTCCGCAGGTTGCGCCCATCTACACCAGACACCCACAAGCGGGTAGGACCATCCAAATCGGCTGAAAACACGACTTCGTTAGTGGTTGGGGACACAGCGGGAGAGGCTGCGGATACGCCTACCTTTCCATCCGAAGCAATTGCGGGAATGGAAGAATGCATGGCCAACAAAAGCAAGCTAGTTTTCAAAGTGTTCTTCATTCTGGGTCCCCCTAATTAGTTGCCGACAAAGGCCTCGATTGCTGTTTGAATGCCTGTTGCTATTCTTCCGGCAGAGCCGGCTGAATGCAACGCCTTCTCATCTGAGCCCGAAAGTCTTGCCGCCTCGAGCAGAACTGCGGGAATCGGGTTATTGGTCACAGTCGGCTTCAATACGGCGAGATCGTCACGCACCTCAGCCCCACGGTTGTTGACACCCAAATTTTGTGCAACTGCAGCAGACATCGAGTCCGCGAGAGCCTTGGACGATGGCTTCTCCGAGTTATAGAGGACAGATGTCCCGTTCACGAAGGGCACAGGGATAGGTACCGGATAGCCCATAACCTGAAGCGGGGCGTTGATATGAATTGATACAAAGACCCTTGCGCGTGCGTTGTTGGCAATCTTTCCGCGATCTATATAGTTTGGACAGGAGTTCACGTCTGCCTTCGTGAGAATCACATTGTACTTCGCGGACAACTGCTGCTTTGCCGCCAGTGCAATAGCCATTGTCAAGTGATCTTCTCGCAACCGTCCTGATGGGGGATCATTCGGCGGAAACTCGGTTTCCCCGACCGCTCCTGCCGGTTGCCTAATCAGAGGACACGACAAACCATGGCCCGGGTCCAAAACAATATTCTTCTTCGGTGTAGGTGGTGGGGCATTTCTCCAGCACTTTAAATTCGCGTACCGGGTGGTACGCACTGGACAGTATACGATTGAGTAAATGACCATGGTGTCGTAAATTGATCCGTCATGCCCTCGATAGTCGAAGAACCAATAGGTGTCGTTATAATTTGCGACCTTATTGGGGTCCGCTGCCGATTTTGGATACACAGCCAGTAGTGTGCAGCGATGAGGATCACTAAAGTAGGCGTTGCAGGGCCGTGATGAAGGTGTTCGCCGCCGTTACTGGGTCGTCAAATTCGTTGACTGGCCACATCACAGGGCTCAGTACGGTATTTTGCCAACGTACTTTTATGGGTTCCACGACTTCGGCTAGAGCCGCCGTTGAATAGAAAAACGCGACAAACACGACAGTGACGATTGTTTTCCAGTCTTTAAATGCCATTCTGATCCCTTTTTGATGGGTTTCTACAGCAAAAGAGCTGTTCTATAGAGCATCTCTTGGCGACTATTATGTTACTTTCTGGCAAGAAAACTTGCAAGAGAGTATTTGGCGTCGAGGATTAGCGACCTCGCATCCAGCGTAGCCGTCTCATATGCGGTTCCTGACAACTCGGCGTCCCCGTCATCCCAGCGTTTTGTTTCGGACTTCCTTCAGATTCCTTCTCGCGGTTGCTTTTTCGGCTAACCATTCCCTTTGTTGGGCTAGTAGAGGACGTGCACCTCCAAGTGAGTGCACCCTGCCGGGCCCACGAAAAAAAACGGCTGCCGAGGCAGCCGTTCCTGTTTTCGCTTGACCGTTTAGACGATTAACGGTCGCCATACGAGCGGCGGGCGCCGTCGGTCGAGCGCGGGTTCGAACCCTTGTAGCCGCCGCCGGTCGACGAGCCTTCGCGGCGCGGTGCGCCCGGCTTGCTGAACGTGCGCTGGCCTGGCTTGGCGCCGGTGCGGTTGTCGCCCGGTTTCCAGCTGCCTGGGCGTGCCGCCGAACGCGGTGCCGAAGCGGTGCGCTTTGGCTCGAAGCCTTCGATGACGTTCACCGGGATCAGCTGCTTGGTGAAGCGCTCGATACGCTTGACGTTCATGCTTTCGGCATGGTTCACCAGCGAGATCGCCAGGCCGTTGCGGCCGGCACGGCCGGTACGGCCGATGCGGTGCACGTAGTCTTCAGGGAACTTAGGCAGGTCGTAGTTGAACACGTGGGTGATGTTCGGTACGTCGATGCCGCGTGCTGCCACGTCGGTTGCTACCAGCACCTTCACGTTACCGCGGCGCAGGCCGTCGAGCGTGCGATTACGGGCGCCCTGGTGCATGTCGCCATGCAGTGCGGCAGCCGAGAAACCGGCGATGTTCAGGCGGTCGGCGATGGTGTCGGCGTCACGCTTGGTGGCGGTGAACACAACTGCCTGGTCCAGGGTTTCGTCGCGCAGCAGGTGGTCGAGCAGGCGGTTCTTGTGCGACAGGTCGTCGACGAAGTGAACGCGCTGCACGATGTTTTCGTGGCGGGACGAGGAACTGGCGATCTGGATGACCATCGGATCCTTGGTGATGCGGCGGGCCATGTTGCCGACCATGCCGTCCAGGGTTGCCGAGAACAGCATGGTCTGGCGGCCTTCCGGCGTCGCTGCGATGATCTTCTCGATGTCGTCGATGAAGCCCATGTCCAGCATGCGGTCGGCTTCGTCCAGCACCAGGATTTCCAGCTGCGAGAAGTCGATCTTGCCCGACTCCATGTGGTCGATCAGGCGGCCCGGGGTCGCGACCAGGATTTCAGGATTGCGCGACAGCAGTTGCATCTGCTTAGGGTAAGGCATTCCGCCCAGGATCGACACGGCGCGGATGCGGCGGATCTGGGTACCGTATTTTTCGGTCGCGGTGGTCACTTGCAGCGCCAGTTCGCGGGTTGGGGTCAGCACCAGCATCTTCGGCTGTGCTGCCTTGAAACGTGGGCGCTCGCCGCGGGCGCGGGCAGCCTGCGCTTCTTGCGCGGCGGTACGGGCGGCAGGCGATTGCTCAGCGGCAGCCAGCTTGTGGAGGGCAGGCAGCATGAATGCTGCGGTCTTGCCCGAACCGGTCTGCGACGAGACCAGCAGGTCGCGGCCGGCGATACCCGCAGGGACGGCTTGTTCTTGTACTGGGGTTGGCTTGGTGTAGCCGGCGTCGGTGACTGCTTTGACGATGGACGCGTGGAGGCCTAATGCTTCAAAACTCATTGTTTTCTTTTCTTTCGGTATAGATCAGCGCTCGGGCAAAGGCCTTCGAGCGCAAAATAGCAACGCCAACCAACACAACGAAATAACTCTGAGATGAAAAAGAAATTTCGGCACAAAAGCTTTGCGCCGGGACGGTGTCAGGTGCGACACACAAGGCGGGAGGGCTTTATTGAGGCTGTCCGACGGACATGCCTAGGCTTGCGAAGCTGCTAGTTTTACTTTTTTGTAACTGCGTATTGCCATCGCTAAGCTAATTTGCGAGAAACGTATTGCAGCGCACAAATAGAACTATACAGTAGTTTCACTGTACTTGCACGGTTTATCCCGGATCGTGCGCAGGTGATGAATGAAAAAGGCGCTGCGGTGCACACTTGGTGCACCGCAGCGCCTTTGCGTAAAAACCGGTTAGCGGCGCTTCGGCTTGTTTGACTTGGCCGAGGAACGGCTCATGCTGCTCTTGATCGAAGCGACTTTTGCCTTCAGTTTCTGGGAGTTGCTCATCTTCTTGCCGCGCTTCTTGCCGGTAGGCTCGGCCTGGAAGGCCATCACCGCGTTGTCGACGATATGCTCGGCGATGTCGGTGTGCATGGTGGCCGAGGTCTTCGGCACCAGGATGGTCGAGCCAGCCTTGAGCATGGTGCGGGCCGGGATGTTGTTGGCCTGGCGGATCACTTCAGGCGTGGTGCCGAAGCGCGAGGCCAGCGAAGCGATGGTGACCTTGGCGCCGGTGATCTTGTGGGTGGTCCAGGTCGACAGCGCACGGCCCCACTGGGCCAGGTTCTCATGGAACTTCTCGGCGTTTTCCGTCGGCAGCAGGATCTTGGTCTTCTCACCGCCGGTAATGACAGGGCGGTTGAACTGCGGGTTCAGCGCCTTGAACTCGTCCACCGACAGCTCGGCGAGCTGGGCCGCGATGGCCAGGTCGATGTCGCTGGTCTTGTCGATGACGGTGAAGTAAGGCTGGTTGTCGATGACCGGCAGCGATACGCCGAACTGCGCCGGGTTGCCGACGATATTCTTTACCGCCTGCAGCTTCGGCACGTAGTTGCGGGTTTCCGCAGGCATCAGCGCGGCCAGGCTCTCGAAATCGGTTGGCTTGCCCAGTGCCTGGTTCTTCTTGATGGCTTTCTGAACATTGCCTTCGCCCCAGTTATAGGCGGCAAGAGCCAGCGGCCAGTCGCCGAACATGACGTACAGCTTTTGCAGGTAGGACAGGGCAGCATCGGTCGAGGCCAGCACGCCGCGGCGCTCGTCCTTGAACATGTTCTGCTTGAGGTTGTAGTCCCTGCCGGTGCCCGGCACGAACTGCCACATGCCGGCCGCGTCCGCGCTCGAATAGGCTTGCGGATTGAAGGCGGACTCGATAATCGGGAGCAGCGCCAGTTCGGTCGGCATGCCGCGCTGTTCGAGTTCCTGGACAACGTGGAACATGTAGCGCGAGGCACGGGTCGAAATTCGCGCGAGGTATTCGGGGCGGGAGCTGTAGTAATTGATGTGCTTGGTAACAAGCGGATTGTCGACGTCAGGAATCGCGTAGCCGGTGCGGATACGGCCCCACACGTCGGTTTCCTTGTACTCTTCCGCCATTATGGCAGGGAAGGGCTGGAGGGAAGGCTTTACAACCGGGGACGCGGTGGTGACAGGCTGCTGGACGGTCGGCGCGGTGTCGGCCGAAGCTTGGGCGATGGGAGCCAGTGAAACAAGCAGTGCTGCCAGCGCAACGGTAGTACGGGTGTAATTTTGCATAGCTTTCCATTGTTGCGTCCCGGAGTTGCGGACTGACGAGGAACAAGGACGGAGTGTACGTAGGACTGCTTCCCACAGTCAAGCAAATTGACCGCGTCACTGCCATTTTTTTCAGCAACTTCTGGGTGTGGTTGTTCGTTGAATAATGAGAGTATGCAAATAAAATGTCAATTTGTCATCCGTTATCTGGATGATGTTTGCGGGGTACACCCGCGGGTATCGTTGATGTCGCCCTATGGGAAAATCCGCGTACCCGTCGGGTTCGTGCCAATTCGACAGCGTCACGTGCTTGTCATTAATGCAAACGAGTCTGGCTGGCGGGCGGATCGATCAAGGTACCCTGCATCGGAGCTCAAGCTATGAGCGGGCACAAAGAGTGCGTACAATCGCTTTTTTGCGCGAAAGCGCCCGCTTTATCGAAAGCAACACCATGAGCACTACCAATCCGAACGCGGATGATGACCAGGTCATTGCGGCGACCCAGCGCTGGCTGGAAAGGGCCGTGATCGGGCTGAACCTGTGTCCCTTCGCCAAGGCTGTCCACGTCAAGAAGCAAGTCCGCTACGTCGTATCGAGCGCCACCACGCCGGAAGAGTTGCTGGAAACGCTGATGAACGAGCTGCAGTATCTGTCCGACACGCCGGCGGAAGAAGTCGACACGACCCTGCTGATCCACCCCTTCGTGCTGACCGACTTCGTCGACTACAACGAATTCCTGGACGTGGCCGATGCCGCGGTAGAAAACATGCACCTCGACGGCGAGCTGCAGGTGGCCAGTTTCCATCCGGACTATCAGTTCGCGGATACGGATGTGAACGACATCAGCAACTACACCAACCGTGCGCCGTATCCGATCCTGCACTTGCTACGTGAGGACAGTATCGAGCGCGCGGTGGAAGCCTTCCCTGAAGCGAGCGAGATCTTCGAAAAGAATATTGAAACGATGGAAAAACTAGGCCATGAAGGCTGGGACAAGCTCGATGTCGGCCCTGCTCATTAAGGAAGTCGACATGGAAAAGCTGCCTGAGCGGCCGGACACCCCCTGCGTGGCGGTCTGTTCGACCACCTTCGACGAGATCTGCCGCGGCTGCGGGCGTTCCGTCGTCGAAGTCGCGCACTGGGTCTCGATGACGGCCGAGCAAAAAGAGACCGTCTGGGTGCGCATCCTCTCCCAGGGCTACCCCCGCCGCAACACCTGATCAGAAATATTTCGGGGTCAGGCCACCATTTCCGTAAATCGGGGTCAGACCACCATTTCCGAAACATTGCTCGGAAATGGTGGTCTGACCCCGATTTGTAAGTCCTTGATTTTTTAAGGCTTAGTAGCTGCCGATGAAGTCTTTCTTGCCGACTTCGACGCCGTTGTGGCGCAGCAGGGCGTAGGCGGTCGTGACGTGGAAGTAGAAGTGCGGCATCGCGTAGTGCACCAGGTAGACCTGGCCCTTGAATTCGCGCGCCGATGCGCCGCTGCCGGTGACGATGTCGCGCTGCTCGCTCGCTTCGATCGCGTCGTGCGGCAGGCTCTCGATGAATGCCACCGTGCGCTCGATGCGCTCTTTCAGGTCGGCGAAACTCTTTTCATTGTCTTCGTAACGCGGCACTTCCGCGCCCGCCAGCCGCGCTGCGCAGCCCTTGGCGAAGTCGCAGGCGACCTGCACCTGGCGCAGGAAGGGGAACATGTCCGGATACAGCCGCGCCTGCAGCAGCGCCTGCGGATCGATCTTCTTGTCGGCGGCGTGGCTTTCGGCCTTGTCGAGGATGGCCGACAGGCTGTTCAGGATTTGCTTGAAAACTGGCACGGATGCCTCGTACATGGAAAAACTCATTGCGATGTCCCCCTTGAAAAGATGCCGACATAATAACAGCAGAGTGCCACCTCGGTTGGGCGTGAAAATTGTTGCTAATCGGCTAGCGGAAGGGCATGCTTACAACGACTTGCATGCAAGATGGGTGACTTGTCCCGCCGATTGCGGGATAATGTTGCATGGAAAGAATCGTTGCCACAGAAGAAATTAGGTCTCGGCCGTCCCGGGGATAGCAGACATGGTATTGCCACCACATGCATAGCACTCCCTATCAAAAATTGCGCGCCAGGCTAGGGAGCCTGTACGGGCATTCCATCTACGGAGCGCTGCTGCTGGTCGTCGTCGGCGGGCTGGTGTTCCCGGCCCTGATCGGCAGCTACCTGCTGATCGGCGTCCAGGAGCAGACGTCGGCCCGGACCGCGCTGAACGAATCGCTGCAACGCAACGCCGACATCCTCGCGCTCGGCATGCAGGAATCTCTGTGGAACATGAACGCCGAATCGGCCCATTCGCTGGTCGAATCGGTCATGCGCGATCCGTCCGTGCTGCGCGTCCAGGTGATCGGCCAGGCCGAAACCCAGTTCATGAACGTGCAGTCGCCCAACCGCCAGGTCGGCCAGGTCTACCGCGCCGAGCGCGATATCCTGGTGCGCGGCGAGCGTATCGGCCGCATCCTGGTCGAGATGGACGATGCCCGCAGCCAGCAGGACCTGCGTACCAAGCAGTCCAAGTACACGCTGGTGCTGGCGGGGCAGATCACCATCTCGCTGCTGCTGATTATCCTGTTCCTCAACCGCCGCCTGATGGCGCCGATGCGCACGCTAATGACCTTCTCCGACCGCCTGGCGCGTGGCGATTTCGAGACCCGCCTCGACCTCGAGGGCAAGGACGAGCTGGGCCGCCTGGGCAGCCAGATGGAGCAGATGCGTATCGCGATCAAGCACCTGTTCGAGGACATCGGGCGCCGCGAGGAACGCTTCCGGACCATCGTGACGCAGGTGCCCGGCGCGGTGTTCCGCGTGCGCCTGGGCGGCCCGGTCGACTTCGTCAGCGAAGCCATCGAAGACATTTCCGGCTACCCCGCGGCGCAGTTCATGCGCGGCTCGGTGCACGCCTGGTCCGACCTGATCTGCCCGGAGCACCGCCGCCTGCAGTACAACGCGGTGCGCGATGCCTGCCAGACCGGCAACCCGTACGAGGTCGAGTACCGCATCCTCGACGCTACCGGCACCGAGCGCTGGGTGTGCGAAAAGGGCCATCCGCGCCTGGACGCCGACGGCAGCGTGGAGTGGGTCGACGGGATCATCACCGACATCAGCGAACGTAAACACAACGAAATGCGGATCGAGGGCCTGCTGGCCGAGCAGAGCGCGATCCTGGACAACGTGATGTTCGGCGTGATGTTCGTGCGCGGCCGCCGTGTGGTGTCGGCCAACCGCCGCTGCGAGGAGCTGTTCGGCTACGGCAGTGGCGAACTCGCGGGCAAGTCGACCGAAGCGTTTTTCCCGTCGCGGATCGACTACGAGCTGGCCGGCTTGCGCCAGTACCAGACCCTGGCCTCGGGCAGCGACTTCAGCGAGGAACGCGAGTACCGCAAGCGCGACGGCTCGACTTTCTGGTGCGCTGTCAGCGGCTGCGCGCTCGATCCGTACCACCCGAACGACGGTAGCATCTGGGTTTACGCCGACATCAGCGAGCGCAAACAGGCGGAGGAAAAGCTGCGCCTGTCCGCCACCGTTCTTGAACACATCGCCGACGGTGTGATGGTGGTCGACCCGGACGGCCGCATCGTCGCCGTCAATCCGGCCTTCACGCAGATCACCGGCTACACCGAGCATGAGGCGATCGGCCAGGAAGCGACGCTGACGCGCTCGACGCGCCACGACGAGCGCTTCTACCAGGCACTGTGGGACGATCTGCAGGCGACCGGTTTCTGGCGCGGTGAAATCTGGAACAAGCGCAAGAACGGCGAGGTGTATCCGGAGTGGCTGACCATCTCCGCGGTGCGCAGCAACGACGGGCGCATCACGCATTACGTTGGTGTGTTCAGCGACATCACCGCGGTCAAGGAAACCCAGGAAAAGCTGGACCACCTGGCCCATCACGACGCCTTGACGACGCTGCCAAACCGGCTGCTGTTCCACGACCGCCTGCAGCACGCGCTGCTGCGCGCCGCGCGCGACAGCGAGCAGCTGGCGGTGCTGTTCATCGACCTTGACCGCTTCAAGAACGTCAACGACACGCTCGGCCACCATGTGGGCGACGAGCTGCTCAAGCAGGTCGCCAGGGCGCTGTCGGAGCGCCTGCGCGACGGCGACACGCTGGCACGCCTGGGCGGCGACGAGTTCATCGTCCTGCTCGAGAACGTCGATGGGGCCTTTGGCGCGGGGCAGGTGGCCGAGAAGCTGATGACGATGTTCGAGCAGCCATTCATCGTGTCGGACTACGAGCTGTTTGTCACCAGCAGCGTCGGCATCAGCCTGTATCCTAACGATGCGACCGACCTGAACATGCTGATCCGGAATGCCGACGTGGCCATGTACCAGGCCAAGGCGCGCGGCCGCAACGGCTACCAGTTCTACGCGCCGTCGATGACGGGCGAGGGCGTCGAGCGCCTGCGCCTCGAAGCCATGCTGCGCCGCTCGATCGACAAGAACGAGATTTTCCTGAACTTCCAGCCGCAAGTCGAAATCGACACCGGCCGCCTGGTCGGCGTCGAGGCGCTGGTGCGCTGGAACAGCCCGGAATTGGGCGTGGTGCCGCCGATCCGCTTCATCCCGCTGGCCGAGGACATCGGCTTTATCAGCCAGCTTGGCAAGTGGGTGCTGCAGGAGGCTTGCCGCCAGATGATGGCGTGGGAAGCGCAGGGCCTGGCGGTGCCGAAGATCGCGGTCAACCTGTCGGTCAAGCAGTTCGAGCGCGGCAGCATCGCGACCATGGTGGCCGACGTGCTGAAGGAAACCGGGCTCGATCCGCACCGGCTGCAGCTGGAAGTGACGGAATCCGTGATCATGAACACCGGCGACGCGCTGGCCTTCATCAACGACCTGCACGCCATCGGCGTCGGCCTGGCGATCGACGATTTCGGCACCGGCTATTCGTCGCTGGCCTACCTGAAGCAGATGCCGGTGCAGACGCTCAAGATCGACCGCAGCTTCATCAAGGACATCTCGACCGACATCAACGACGAGGCGATCACGATCGCGATCATCCAGCTGGGCAAGAGCCTGAACCTGTCGGTGATCGCGGAAGGGGTCGAGACCGAAGAGCAGGCGGACTTCCTGCTGCGCCACGGCTGCAACCTGGCGCAGGGCTACTACTACAGCAAGCCGGTGATGCCTGAGATCCTGTTCGAAGCCTGGAACGCGAAGGCGCTGACCTGAGGGCAGCGGCGCGACGATTCCTTACGTGCCCGCTGCGTCGGCCAGGGTGCGCAGGTTGCACTCCAGCTGCCACTCGCGCCGTTCCGAACTGCTGTCGGCCAGGCGCGCCAGTTCTTCATCGGGGAGTTCGGCGGTCGCGATGACCAGCCGGTCGGCCAGCGCCGGATCCGGAAGCATGGTGCCAAAGAAGGCGACGGTGTCGCCGCGCTGGATCAGCAGGGTCGGGAAGTTCTCGACGTCGAGGTCGCCCACGAAGTCGGCCTGGTCCTCGATGTCGATCCAGGCGAACCGCTTGTCGGGGTGGCGCTCGGCCACGGTGTCGAAAGCGGCGCGGTAGGACGCGCAAGTGCCGCACCATGCCGCGCACAGGCAAGCCACCACCCAGCGGCCCTCGTCGAGCGCTTGCGTGATGGTGGCGCGGTTGTCGGCGTCGATTGTCAGGCTGGGCATGAGCCGCATTCTACAACGGCCGCCGCAGGGCTGCCAGCTCAGGCTGGCCGGGTTAAAATACGGTATGTCTATCATCCTCGCAATTGAAACCTCGTCCGAGCTGGCCTCCTGCGCGCTCCTGAACGGCGATACCGTGCTGGCGCGCGAATCCGCGGGCGTGCGCACGCACTCGCAAACCATCCTGCCGATGGTGCAGGAACTGCTGGCCGAAGCCGGCCTCACGCTGCAGCAATGCGACGCCATCGCCTTTGGCGCCGGCCCCGGCTCGTTCACCGGCGTGCGCACCGCTTGCGGCATCGCGCAGGGCCTGGCCTTTGGCGCCAACCTGCCGGTCGTGCCGATGGTGACGCTGGAAGCGGTGGCGCTGGCATGCCACCAGCAAAGCGGCGCCACCGAGATCCTCGCCGTGCTCGACGCGCGCATGGGCGAGGTTTACTGGGCGCAGTACCACTACGACGGCGGCCTGAAGGTGGTGGCGGAACCGGCCCTGTGCGCACCGGCGGACGTTTCCCCGGTCCCGGTGGCGGCGCCGCTCGCCGCTTGCGGCAACGGCTTCTCCGCGTATCCGGAAGCATTCGCCGGCCGCGGCTTCGCCGCCGGGGCGCTGGACACAATCCTCCCGCATGCGCGCGAACTGGCGCAACTGGCGGGGCCGGCATTGGCGGCTGGACAGGCCGTGACGGCCGCCGAAGCGCAGCCGATCTACCTGCGCAACAAGGTCGCCTACACCAGCGCCGAGCGCCAGGCGATCAATGCCGGCAAGGCCGCCGCATGACGGCTGGGCACGAGCAGTTGCGCTACGCGCCGATGGTGCTGGCCGACGTCGACGACGTGTTCGCGCTGGAACTGACGGTGTATCCGCACCCGTGGACGCGCGGGAATTTCGCCGACTCGCTGGCCAGCGGCTATCATGGCTGGGTGCTGCGCGACCCGGATGGCAAGCTGGCCGGCTACTTCCTGCTGATGGCCGCGGTCGACGAAGCGCACCTGCTCAACGTCGCGGTCGCGGCCGACCGCCAGCGGCAGGGGCTGGGCCGCTACCTGCTCGATAAAACGGTCGCTTGCGCACGCGGGCTGGCGATGCATTCGATCCTGCTGGAAGTGCGGCCATCGAACGAGCGCGCACTAAAGGTCTACAAGATGTACGGATTCACCGAAATCGGGCGCCGCAAGGGGTACTATCCTGCCCATGACGGAAAACGCGAGGATGCGATTGTGATGAGGCTGGAATTATGAGCGCCACGCCGCGCCGCACGGCGGCGTTCCTGGAAGAGATGGGCATCGGTCCCTTGTGGACGCTGCGCGAGTGCGCGGGCGACGAGGCCGCGCCTGAAAGCGCGCCCGAAGCTGCCGCCGTGCCAGCGCCGGCCGAGGCGGCGCCAGCGCCTATGCTTCCGCCGCCGCCCATCTACCAGGCCGGCCACGAACCGCGTGCCCCGATGAGCCATCCCCAGCCCGCTGGATCGGCCTGGGCGGATCCTGCGGTGCCGGCCGCCGCCACCGACGAAGAAATCGCCGGCATGGACTGGGCGCAGCTGCGCGCCGCCATCGCCAGCTGCACGCGCTGCGGCCTGTGCGCGGACGGCCGCAAGGCCGTCTATGGAAACGGCGCGCTACAGGCGGAATGGATGGTCGCCGCCGGCGCCACGACGCAGGCCGACGAGAAGGAAGGCCAGCCGATCGCCGGCGAGGCCGGCAAGCTGCTGGTGAACATGCTCGCCGCGGTCGGCCTGTCGCGCGAGTCGAATGCCTACGTCACCAACCTGGTCAAATGCCGGCCAAGCACCGCCAGCGGAGGCGACCGCGCCCCGACCGTCGACGAAGCGCGCGCATGCAGGCCATTCCTCGAACGCGAAGCCGCGCTGACCGGCGCGCGCCTGGTGCTGACGATGGGCCAGATCGCCGCCAACGGCCTGCTCGGCAAGCCGCTGGCCGAACCGCTGGCCGGCTCGCGCGGGCAGGTCCACGAGATCAACGGCCTGCCGCTGGTCGCCACTCTGCACCCGGGCGAGCTGCTGCGGCGTGGCGGCGACAAGGCGATGGCGTGGGCCGACCTGTGCCTGGCGAAGGCGCACGATGAGCGCGCCGGCTGACAGCTACCAGGCGCTGTTCGAGCGCCGCTGGGGACACCTGCGGCGCCCGCATGTGCGCACCCTGGCCTGGCTGCTCGACGCGCCCGACCTGCTCGACCCTCAGCACCCGCACTGGGAACAAAAGATCGCGTCGCTCGGCGAGGCCGATACCGGCGTCGCCGCATGGCTGGCGCGGCTCGACGCCGATCCCTCCGCGCTGGATGCCGCGCTCGGCGAACGTGCCTACACCCGCATCGGCCTGTACGCTGAAAAGCTGATGGCCTTCTACTTCCGCGAGCGCGGCCAGCTGGTGGCGCATGGGTTGCAGGTGCGCGGCGCCGGCAACGGCAGCGGCACGGTCGGCGAGTTCGACTTCCTGCTCGATGCCGGACCTGGCGGCGTCGAACACATCGAATTCGCCACCAAGTTCTACCTGCTGGAAGGCGAAAGCGCTTCGCGCTTCGACACCTTCGTCGGGCCGAACCTGGCCGACAGCCTGGGCGCCAAGATGCGCAAGATCTTCAGCAAGCAACTCGAGCTGGGCACGCGTCCCGAGGCGAAGGCGCAGCTTCCGCTGCCCGTGTTGCGGGCGCGCGCGCTAGTCAAGGGCTGGCTGTTCTATCCGGTGGGCGTGCACGCCCACATGGGCGGCATCTCCGCCACCCATTGCAATGGCTTCTGGTGTTCGCTGGCCGAAGTGCCGGCGCTGGCGGGCGAGCGCTTCGTCGTCCTGCCGCGAATGCAATGGCTGGCGCCTTACCGCGGCGAGGGCGCCGAAGTGGTGCTCGACCGCGAAGGGCTATGCGAGGCCCTCGGCGGCGCCGACATGCCCGCACTGGTAGCCGTCGTGAAGGCGGAGGGCGCCACCGAGATCGAAACCTCGCGCGGTTTCATCGTTCCCGACAACTGGCGCGCCCGCGCCGCGACCCGCTTGCAGGCCACGGCCTAAACGGTGAGCTCCATCAGCGCGCGGTCCACCGGGGGCGGCAGCGCTGCCTGGGCGGCCGGAGCGCCCCGCCTTTCGATGAACAAGCTGTGGCCTGGAATACGCTTCGCCTGCCTCTTCGCGTCAGCCGCCGCGGTGGCGATCTGATGGTGTGAAACGAACTGGCCGGGTTCGACTTTCAGCGCGCCCAGCGAGACCGTGATCAGGGGATTGAGCACTGCGATCCCGCGCCGGTCCTCGCTGAAGTAGCCGCCGCGCGCGATGTCCGTCCGGCTGAAGAACTGGCTGACCTCGAGGGCAAAGGTATCGATAATGGCCTTGAACCTTTGTTCGACGTCCTCGCTTTGCAGCAGTATCAGGAAGTCGTCGCCGCCGATGTGGCCGACGAAATCCCTCAGCGGATCGCATGCCTGTTCAAGGATCTTGGCGATGCACTGGATCACCTCGTCGCCCTTGCGGTAGCCGTAGGTATCGTTGAACGGCTTGAATGCATCGAGGTCCACATAGCAGGCGCTGAAGCGGGCGCCGTTCTCGAGCAGGCGTTCGATATGTTCGTTGATCGGTACGTTCCCCGGCAGCAGCGTCAGGGGATTGGCGTAGCGGGCCGCATCGATCTGCATCTCCGTGATTTCGCCGATCAGGTCGTGCCCGGTGCCCATGCCGAGATACTGTCCCTGGTCGGTGATGATGAATCCGTTGAACAGGTGATGACGGTCGCCGCTGGCGACCAGCCGGCTCAGGTCCTGCAGCTTGGTGTGCTTGTCGGCGATCAGGGGGGCCGCGTCCATGAACATGCTGCACGGCCTTTTGCCATGCAGTTCCCGGATAAACTCCATCGCGAACCGGTCCACCAGGTTGCGGCGCGTGATCAGGCCGAGCGGCAGGCCGTTTTCGACGACCGGGATGACCTCCAGCTCCGGCGCCTGGACGAATATTTTCAGCACGTCGTTGTTGCTCATCGTCGGCGGTACCGGCTGGACGATGCGCAGCAGGCGCAAGGCGGTGGCGTTGTGCTGGCGGTTGATTTTCTCCTGGGGGTACACGGCTACGCCCTTGTAGCCGAGGGTCTTGGCGATTTCCGGCGACACGGCAAGGGCCGGGCTCCCGCTGGGCCGTCCGATGTGATATCCCTGTCCGCAGGCAATGCCCAGGTCGCGGATGACCAGCAGCTCGGTCTGGGTTTCGATGCCTTCGGCGATGACCATCGTGTTGGTCGCCTCGGCGATGTGCTGGATCGATTGAACGAATTGCAGCTTCACCTTGTCGAGGTTGATCCCCTGGATGAAGTGCATGTCGATCTTGACGTAGGCGGGGCGCAGTTCGGACCACAGGCGCAGGCTGGAAAAGCCCTCGCCAAGGTCGTCGATGGCGATCTCGAAGCCCATTGCGCGGTAGTGGGCGACGGCACGTCCCAGCAGCTCGTAATCGTAGGTCGGCTGGCTCTCGGTAAGCTCGATGATCACGCGTTCCGGGCTGATGCCGAAGCGCTGGATGTAGTCCAGCGTTTCGCCATGTTCCATGTTCGGATAGAGCAGGCATTCGGGGCTGACGTTCAGGAACAGCTTTCCCGGCAGCGCCATTTTTGCGAAGGCCTCGATCACAACCTTCCGGCACAGGTGCTCGACTTCCACGCTCAGCTTGGAGGCGGCTGCGACGCGGAACAGGTTGAGCGGGGAATGCAGGGGACTGTCCGAAGGACCCCGGATCAGGCCCTCGTAGCCGATGATCTCGCCCGATTGCATATGGATGATCGGTTGAAACAGCGCCGTCAGTTCCTGTCGTTCGATAATTTGCCGAAGGCGTTTCTGCAACATGCTTGACTCCCATTTCCTCATGCGAAAAACGTAGTGCATTTAACTACTCGTGAGAAAGGGAGAGTATTACATTTATGTTACCTGCCCATGACATGCGGCCGGCCGGACAGCCGCCGGGGCGATCTTCCTTAGTGCTTGTGCTCGCCGATCAGGGCCAGCGAGTCGTGCTCTTTCTGGTTCATCGCGTGGCGCTTCATGATCAGGAACATGATGCCGGCCACCGAGGCGCCGAACAGCACGACGATGATGTTCAGGTCGAGGTTCAGCGTGATCATGATCGCGTAGATCGCCAGCATCGTCAGGATCGACAGGTTTTCGTTGAAGTTCTGGACCGCGATCGAGTGCCCGGCGCTCATCAAGACGTGCCCGCGATGCTGCAGCAGTGCGTTCATCGGCACCACGAAGAAGCCGGACAGCACGCCGATCAGGATCAGCAGCGGGTATGCCAGCACCAACGACTGCACCAGCGGCATGCACATGACGACGACGCCCATCGCGATGCCGAGCGGGACCACGGTCAGCGACTTCTTGAGCGGGATGATCTTGGCGGAAGCCGCGGCGCCCAGCGCCACGCCCAGCGCGACCACGCCGATCAGCGTGGTGGCTTTATCGAGCGGCATGTCGAGCGATTTCTCGGCCCATTTCAGGACGATGAACTGCAGCGTGGCGCCGGCGCCCCAGAACAGCGTGGTCACGGCCAGCGAGATCTGGCCCAGCTTGTCCTTCCACAGCGTGCCGCAGCAGGTCGCGAATTCGGCAATCAGCTTGGCCGGGTTGCGTTCCTGGTGGGCGTACACGGCGCCGGTGTCGGGGATGCGCAGGTTGAACAGCGTGGCCAGGATGTAGATCATCACCACCACCGCCAGCGCGGCCTCGGTGGTGGTGTCGATGCCCGTGTCGAGGAAGGGCAGGTCGTAGCCGAGCATGAAGGCCGAACCGTGTGCGCTGACCAGGGTCCCGCCCAGCACGGTGCCGAGGATGATCGACATCACCGTCAGGCCTTCGATCCAGCCATTGGCTTCGACGAGTTTTTCGGGGGGGAGCAGTTCGGTGAGGATGCCGTATTTGGCGGGCGAGTAGACAGCCGCGCCGAAACCGACCACCGCATAGGCCAGCAGCGGATGGATGGCGAACACCATCAGCGAGCAGCCGAAGATCTTGATCAGGTTAGCGATGAACATGACCCGGCCCTTGGGCATCGAGTCGGCAAAGGCGCCGACGAAGGCGGCGAGCAGGACGTAGAACAGGACGAAGGAGAGTTTCAGCAGCGGCGTGAGCGACGCGGGTGCGTTCATGGAGATCAGCAGGTCGATCGCTACGAACAGAAGTGCATTGTCCGCCAGCGACGAAAAAAACTGCGCCGCCATGATGGTATAAAAACCACGATTCATTCGAAAGCTCTAAAACAAGTGTGGGTTGCTTTATACCATGAATGAACCTGAACCCAAAGAAATCCACAGCGGCAAACGGGCTGCGTCCGGTAGAATAGATCCTCTTGCAAACTTCGCTTTTTTCCTATGCCACGGCCGCTCCGCGCTACCATCCACCTCGATTCGATGCAGCACAACCTGGCCCGCGTGCGCGAGTGCACGCCCGGCGCGAAAGTGTGGGGGGTGGTCAAGGCCAATGCCTACGGCCACGGGCTGGAACGCGGCATGCGCGGTTTCGCCGGCGCCGACGGCCTGGCCCTGATCGAAACCGAGAACGCGGTGCGCCTGCGTGAGCTTGGCTGGACCCGCCCGGTGCTCCTGCTCGAAGGCATCTTCGACGCCAGCGACGCGCCACTGCTCAGTAAATACAATCTCAACAGCGCGGTCCACTGCCTTGAACAGATCGCGATCCTGGAGCAGGCCAGCTTCGAGCGCCCGATCGACGCGCACCTGAAAATGAACACCGGGATGAACCGCCTGGGCTTCCGCCCCGACCAGTTCCAGGCCGCCTGGCGCCGCCTGCGCGCGATTCCCGCCGTGCGCGAGATCACCCTGATGACCCACTTCGCCAACGCCGACGAACTGGAACACCCGCGCCTGACCGTGCGCGAGCAGGTGCGCCGATTCTGTACCGGCGCCGACGGCATCGACGGCCCGCGCAGCCTGTCCAATTCGGGCGGCGTGCTGCACCAGGCCGAGCTGGACGCCGAACTGTCGAACGACTGGGTCCGTCCCGGCATCATGCTATACGGCGGCACGCCCGGCGGCAAGGCGGCTGCGGACTTCGGCCTGCTGCCGACCATGACCCTGTCCAGCGAGATCATCGGGGTGCAGGAGATCGTCGCCGGCGATAATGTCGGCTACGGCAGCCGCTTCCAGGCCGAAGGACCGATGCGGATCGGCGTGGTCGCCTGCGGCTATGCCGACGGCTACCCGCGCCACGCGCCGCATGGCGGCCCGGTGGTCGTCGACGGCTTGCGCAGCACCCTGGTCGGCCGCGTGTCGATGGACATGCTGACGGTCGACCTCACCCATATCCCCAACGCCGGCGTCGGCAGCAAGGTGGTGCTGTGGGGCGCCGGCCTGCCGATCGACGAGGTGGCCAACGCGGCCGGCACCATCGGCTATGAGCTGATGTGCGCACTGGCGCCGCGCGTGCAGGTGGCCGAAGGGGAGCTGGCGGCGCATGGCTAAGGCGAAAACCAGTTACACCTGCAGCGACTGCGGCGCCATCAGCAACAAGTGGACCGGCCAGTGCACCTCCTGCCACCAGTGGAACACGATGGTGGAGTCGGTGGTCGAGGCGCCGGGCCTGAACCGACTGTCGAACCAGCAGTACAAGGGCCTGGCGCAGACCGCGCCGGTGCTGTCGCTGACCGACATCGAGGCGATCGACGTGCCGCGCTTCGGCACCGGCATCGAGGAATTCGACCGGGTTCTGGGCGGCGGCCTGGTGGCGGGCGGCGTAGTGCTGATCGGCGGCGACCCCGGGATCGGCAAGTCGACCCTGCTGCTGCAGGCGCTGGCCAATATCTCGCAGGTGAAGAACACCTTATATGTCAGCGGCGAGGAGTCCGGCGCCCAGATCGCGCTGCGCGCGCGCCGCCTGAACGTCGAGGCGAAGGAGCTCAAGCTGCAGGCCGAGATCCAGCTTGAAAAGATCCTCGGCACGCTCGACACGCTCAAGCCCGACGTGGCGGTGATCGACTCGATCCAGACCATCTATTCGGACGCGCTCAGTTCCGCCCCCGGCTCGGTGGCCCAGGTGCGCGAGTGCGCGGCCCAGCTGACCCGCGTGGCCAAGCAGACCGGCATCACCATCATCCTGGTCGGCCACGTCACCAAGGAAGGCGCGCTGGCCGGACCGCGCGTGCTCGAGCACATCGTCGATACGGTGCTGTACTTCGAGGGCGACACCCAGTCCAGCTTCCGCCTGGTGCGCGCCATCAAGAACCGCTTTGGCGCAGTCAACGAGCTGGGCGTGTTCGCCATGACCGAGAAGGGCCTGAAAGGGGTGTCGAATCCGTCGGCGCTGTTCCTGTCGCAGCACGACAGCCAGGTGCCCGGTTCCTGCGTGATGGTGACGCAGGAGGGCACGCGCCCGCTGCTGGTCGAGATCCAGGCGCTGGTCGACACCAGCCACCTGCCCAACGCGCGCCGCCTGTCGGTGGGACTGGAGCAGAACCGGCTGGCGATGCTGCTGGCCGTGCTGCACCGCCACGCCGGCATCGCCGCTTTCGACCAGGATGTGTTCATCAACGCGGTCGGCGGCGTCAAGATCAGCGAGCCGGCAGCCGACCTGGCGGTGCTGTTGGCGATTAATTCTTCGATGCGCAGCAAGCCGCTGCCGCGCGGGCTGGTGGTGTTCGGCGAAGTGGGGCTGGCGGGCGAGATCCGTCCGGCGCCGCGCGGCCAGGAGCGCCTGCGCGAGGCGGCCAAGCTGGGCTTCTCGATCGCGATGATCCCGAAATCGAATGTGCCGAAGCAGAAGATCGAGGGCATGACCGTGGTGGCGGTCGAACGTATCGACGAGGCCTTCAACAAGTTGCGCGAACTCGACTGACTTCACGGCGATGCACGGCAGCAATTTTGCCCTGCATATATAATGATGCTTGTGTCAGTGTTGCCCAGAAAAGTGATTTGCCGTGTTAGTTGAACAGCGTAAGAGCCGCAAGATTTTCAAGGTCAAGGCAGTGCTTGCCGTGGCCGGTGCCAGCCCCATTTTGGTGCGCACCGTCGACATCGGCGCCGCCGGCATGTCGGTGGCGGTGCCCGGCCCGCTTCCGGTGGGCCTGGCCGCCACCATCAATTTCGACCTGCTGGTCGACGGTACATCGACCCCGGTGTCTACCGCCGTCAAGGTCGGCTCCTGCATCTTCAGCAGCGGCGACTTCAAGGTGTCGCTGTCGTTTTCCGGGCTCGCCCCCGCAGCCTCGTCCGCACTGACCCGCTTCCTGCGCTAGCCGCGTGCCACCCTGCCGGAAGCCGCGCTCCGGCCGGCTGGACTATAATCGTCATTCAATATGCCAGGGCTCCCGCAGGGCCGGCCGCGCACTGAATGCATCCGTTCCGCCTGGTCCTGGCCCTGGCCTGAAGAGGGAGATTGGACCGCATGCGCCGGAACTTTAGCTACAGCGACATGGACGAGTGGCTCGACGAGAGCCGCATCACCGAAATCGAATGCCTGGTGCCGGACCTGACCGGCGTAGCCCGGGGCAAGATCCTGCCGCGTACCAAATTCACCGAAGAACGCGGCATGCGCATGCCCGAAGCCGTGCTCGGCATGACGGTGACCGGCAACTATCCTGCTGGCGACGCCGCCTACGAGCGCGCGATTTCCTCTACCGACCGCGACATGGTGCTGCGCGCCGACCCGGCCACCATCGCCGTCGTCCCCTGGGCGGTCGACCGACCGCGCAGGTAATCCACGACTGCTTTTTCGCGGACGGCACGCTGGTCGATTTTGCGCCGCGTTCGGTGCTGCGGCGGGTGCTCAAGCTGTACGCCGACCGCGGCTGGTCGCCCGTCATCGGCCCGGAGCTCGAGTTCTACCTGACCGCGCAGAACATGGACCCCAACCAGCCCCTCAGGTCGCCGATCGGCCGCAGCGGCCGGCCGGAAACCAGCCGCCAGATCTACAGCATCGACGCGGTTAACGAGTTCGACCCGCTGTTCGAGGATATCTACGATTACTGCGACATGATGCAGCTCGAAGTGGACACCCTGATCCACGAGCTGGGGGCGGGGCAGATGGGGATCGACTTCCTGAACGGCGACCCGCTCGGCATGGCCGACAATGTGTTCTACTTCAAGCGCACCCTGCGCGAGGCGGCGCTGAAGCACGATATGTATGCGACCTTCATGGCCAAGCCGATGGCCGGCGAGCCCGGGTCGGCGATGCATGTGCACCAGAGCGTGCGCGAGAACGCCAGCGGCCGCAACCTGTTCAGCGATGCGGGCGGCGCGCCGTCGAAGGCCTTCCATCATTACATCGGCGGCCTGCAGCGCTACATGCCGGCGGCCATGGCGCTGGCCGCGCCATATGTGAATTCCTACCGCCGCATCGTGCGGCATACCTATGCGCCGGTGAACGTGCAGTGGGGGACCGACAACCGCACCGTGGGATTCCGGGTGCCGGTGTCGCGCCCGGAAGACAGGCGCATCGAGAACCGGGTCATCGGCTCGGACGCCAATCCCTACCTGGCCTTCGCCGTCACCCTGGCATGCGGCTACCTGGGCATGATGGAACAGCTGGAACCGACCGATATCACGGCCGGCAACGCGCAGCACCTGGATTTTGAACTGCCGCAGGGATTGCCCGAGGCCTTGCGCATGCTGGGCGCCGAGGACAAGCTTGCCGAAGTGCTGGGGCAGCGCTTCATCGACGTATATGCGGCGATCAAGGAGCAGGAGCACCTGGAGTTCATGACCGTGATCTCGCCTTGGGAGAGGGAGCATTTGCTGCTGCATGTGTGAGCGGCCGGCGCCGCGGGCCGGCACCCCCACAAGACAAAAGCGGCAAGCGCCTGACTAAGGCCTTGCCGCTTTATTTATAGTCCATAACGGACCTTGTGCTATTCGTGATAGCGATCATGCAGTTCGTGCTTTCCTCCGCGGACCTCTTCAACCAGTTCGTAGAGGACCAGCCCGACCATGCCTCCTAAGATGGCGATGACGAGCATGCTTAACATGATGAACAACGTCGCCTTCGACGCCTCCCTTGATGATTGACACACTTAAACTTTAGCAGATGGCTGCGCCATTACAAGGGGGGCGAAACACTTATTTCACAATCAGGTCCGGACCCATTACCGCCTTTAGATACAGGCTTTCCGGGTCCCCGGGCTCGCGCTGGACGAACCACCACGCAGCCGCTTTCTTGATTTCCCAATAGGCCGGGGCGCCCGTCATCAGTAGTGCCGCCACCTGGCCCAGCGTCGGCTGGTGCCCGACAATGAGCACCGCCTCCCTGGCGTTCGGCCAGTTCGCCGTGCGCAGCAGCTCGCGCGGGTCGGCGCCGGGGCCGATCTCGGCTTGCACCTTGAATTTTCGTCCCAGCGGCTCGACCGTCTGCAAGGTGCGCAGCGCGGGGCTGACCAGCACCTTGCAGCTTTCGGGCAGCTGCGATTCCAGCCATTCGGCCATGCGGCGCGCCTGCTTCTGGCCCTTGCCGGTCAGGGCGCGCTGCATGTCGGGCTGGCCAGGCTCGGCTTCGGCCGCTTCTGCATGACGCCACAAGATCAGGTCCATTGCCTTCCTCCTTGTTGTTATGCCGCTGGTTCGATTCTATTCGTTTGGCGCCGGGGATGGAGTACCCAACAATTTCATCAGGTAGCGCTGCG
>NZ_QYUP01000107.1 GCF_003590855.1 Massilia cavernae | reverse complement strand
CGCGGGCGCGAACGAGGCGGAGCGCGAACTTGACCTGCGCACTCGGACGCACTGGAAACGCGTGGCCAGCATCAAGGTGGGGCTCGTGCTGCATGGCGGCCGCCGCGTGCGGGCTGACGCCAGGCCTGTCGTCTACGATCTGTTCGGCCCCGCCTACGGCGACGCGCTGGGCAGCGTCGATTTCGGCACGCGCATCAGCGAGGCGGATATGCCCGGAAACCTGCGCGAGCGCGAGCGGCGCATGTTCTCGTCGACGATCATGCTGCGCAATCCGCCGAGGTGAGCGCGCATGGAACATCCAGGCCAGGACCGCACCCGTGGCGCTGCGCTTGTCACCGTACTGTTCGTGCTGGTGGCGGTGCTGATCGTCGCGGCGTCTTCCATCACCGCCGCGCTCAACGCGGAGAAGTCCGCGCGCAACGAGCGTGACCGCCATATCGCGCTGCAGGCGGCGGAGGCGGCGCTGGCCGACGCCGAGCGCGATATCGAATCGGCAGAACCCGGTTCGGCGCGCGCTGCGATGTTCGCACCGGGAAGTGCTTTCGGCTTCGCGGAGGGCTGCGGGCGGCGCAACGGCGACCCGGGGCAGGGCCTTTGCGCAAGGGTTGAATCTCCAGGCGTGCCGGCATGGCTTTCGGCGAAGCTGGGTGACGACGATGCCGGTGCGGTCACCTACGGCACGTTCACCGGCGCGAGGATGCCGTCCGGAGCGGGAACCCTGCCTGCGCAGCCGCCGCGCTACATCATCGAACTGATGCCCTTCGCGCGCGCGGGCGAAGACGCCAGCCAACCTCCTTCCAATTTCTACCGGATCACCGCAGTGGGCTTTGGCACGCGTCCGACGACGCGTGTCGTGCTGCAGTCGTTCTACCGGAAGAGCACGGCGGGCGTGCGATGAGGGCGGTATTCATCCTCTTGATAGTCTTGCTCTGGCCCGCGCCGTTCGCGCGCGCGGCGACGCCATTGCTCGACGTTCCCGATGGCCAGGTTGGCCTGCCGGGCAGCAGAGTGCTACCCAACGTGTTGCTTGGGCTGTCGCTCACCTATGCGGACGCGGGAGCCGCGTACCGCGGGGAGTACGACGCGGCCATCGCCTACGACGGCTATTTCAACCACCGCATGTGCTACCGCTACGCGACTGCTGGATATTTCATGATTTCGAAGGAAGCCGCCACGGACGGGCAATGCGGTGGCGATTCCTTCAGCGGCAATATGCTCAACTGGGCGTCCATGACGACGCTCGATTTGCTTCGCCTTGGCCTGACCGGGGGCGACCGCGTGGTCGATGAGCGCGGACAGACCGTCCTGCAGCGGGCATGGCTGCCGGATGGAACATTTCATCCGGACTTCCACGCGCATCCGCTGCATTTTCCGCGCAAGTCGGTCAAGGTCGCAGCGACTGTCACGCCGTTCGATGGCGGGCCTGTCTACATCGTCTCGTGCCGCAACCGCATCCTGTTCAGCCGCAGCGCAAGCGGAACCGGTTGCGAGGACAAGGGACTGGGCGAGTTCGATGTCCGCGTGAAGGTCTGCGACAAGGACGACAGCGATTCGCGGCAAGGGCTCTGCACCGGTAACAAGGGAGGCTTCAAGCCGGAAGGCGCGCTGCAGGAAAACCGCGCGCTGATGCGCACTGGCGTCATGGGATACCTGACCGATCATGGCAAGGATGACATCAACGCTTATGGCGGCGCGCTGCGCGCACCGCTGGCAGGTAACGAGGAAGGCGCAATCAACTACATCAACCTGCTTGGCCGGAGTGCGGTGGGAAGGTTCGGCGCATACAAGTCCACCGATCCCGGCGCGGAGCTGTTCTACGAGGGGCTGCGCTACCTGCAGGGCCGTCCGCCCACTCCCGCGATTCCAGCGGTGGCTTCCGACGATGGGCTGGCGGTATGGAGTACGCGGGAGGATCCGCTTGCCGCGGCATGCCAGCGCAACAGCATCGCCATGATCGGCCATTCAAGCTTCGAACTTGACCGCTACCTGCCGGGCAATACGCAGTCCAGCCGCGAGGACAAGCCCCGGCCGAGCGAAAACGTGGCAAGCCAGTTCGACGTGATGCAGGCGACACGGAGCGTCGGCGACAAGGAGGCGATCGACCGGCTTGACCTGTTGGGCGACGGCCCGGCCGGCATCGGCAGCTTTTACCTCGCTGGAGCCGCCTCCTGGGCCTACACGAATGCGATCCGCAAGGATGCGGAAGTGCGGATCGAAACACTGGCGCTGGAGATCGGCGCCCCGTCGGTTACGGGCCGAAGCGCGTTGTACCTGGCGACGAAATATGGAGCAGCGCCCGGCAGCTACGACAGCCGCGGCGTTCCGTCCGGATTCTTCTCTGGCGGTGATCCTCACGCCATCGTGCCGTCCGTGCGCTCGATGCTGGCGCAGGCGCGGATGCCGGGCGGTGAAGTGGCCGCGCAGGCGGCTGGAACGGGCAGCTATTTCATCCAGTCGGGTTACGACCGGTCGCAATCGGCCGGGACGTTGCGCCGCTTCGATCTCGCCGCCGACGTTGCGTCACCTTCATGGGATGCCGGGAAAGCGATGCCGGCGCCGGAGGAACGCAAGATCCATACGCTCGTCTACGATGACGAGGGACGCGCTTCGACTGTCGAATTCAGGTTCGACAAGCTGCCGGACGCGGTGAAGGCGACGTTCAACGGAGATGGCCTGGGCCAGGCCAGGATCGACTTCCTGCGCGGAGTCCGGACACGCGAAATCGGGAATCCGGGCGGCGTATTCCGCCGTCGCGCGTCTGTCATTGGAGACTTCATTCACAGCGTACCGGCCCTGGTCGGCGCACCGTCGGGCGCAGGGCAGGGCGCAAGCTACGCGCAGTTCCACTCGGCCGCCGGGAAACGGCGCGGCGCCGCGTACATCGGAGCGAACGACGGCATGCTGCACGCCTTCGACATCGAAACCGGCACCGAGTTGTTTGCCTATGTCCCGAACACGCTGCTGCCAGCGTTGCCTGAGCTGACCCGACCCGGCTATGTGCACCGCGCTTACGTGGACGCGAGCCCGGGCCACGGCGAAGCGCTGGCCAGGGGCAAATGGCGAACCGTGCTCGCTTCGGGAATGGGGACTGGAGCGCGCGGTGTATTCGCACTGGACGTGACCAATCCATCCGCCTTTGCCTCGGGCCTGGGCGCGCTGTGGGAGTTCACGGAACGCGACGATCCCTCCATCGGCCATGTGAGAAGCCCGCCGTCGATTGCCGCGTTCCAGGTCGGCACCAGCGAGGGAAGGCCGGTCGTCCGCTATTTTGCGGTCGTGTCCAGCGGGCTCAATAACTACAAGGTCAATGGCGGCGCCAATGCGGCGCGCGGCGCGCTTTTCCTGCTCTCGCTGGACAAGCTTCCGTCCGAGCCGTGGGAGGCTGGCGTCAACTACTACAAGCTGGTCACGCCGGTGTCCGACCCGGCCCTGCCGAATGCGCTGTCCCCGCCCGCGCTGGCGCTGGCTTCCAACGGAACCGTCCGATACGCCTACGCGGGCGACTTGCAGGGCAACCTGTGGCGCTTCGATTTCACCGGCAAGCCGTCCGCGTGGACCAAGGCGGCCGGGCCGGGGCCCAAGACCACGCCGCTGTTTGTCGCGCGCGACGCCGCAGGCCAGCGGCAGCCGATCACGCACGCGCCGCGCGTCGTGTTCGCGCCAGGCGGCGGCTACATCGTCCTGGCAGGCACCGGAAAGTTCCTCGAACATACCGACGCCGATCCGGCATCGTTCGGCGACCAGTCGTTCTACGGCATCCGCGACAGTGTGCAGACACCTGTCGTACCGATCGAGGGGCGCAGCGAACTGGCGCGCCGGGTGCTGGCGGGACAGGGGCCGTACGCGATCAGCGGCGAAACCCTGCGCTTTGAAGGAACCGGTGCGCGCAAAGGCTGGTACTTCGATTTCCCCGGCTCGCTCGGCAAGGGTGAACGTGCCGCCGCGCCGCCATTGCTGGCTTCCGGGGCCGCAGTCATCGATACGCTAGCTCCCGGCACCGACGCGTGCGTCCCTGCTGTTATCCGCAGCTACGTCGTCGACGCTGTGAGCGGGTTGGCCTATTCCGGCGAAGGCTACGCCGTGTCCGGCCAGGAAACCGGCGCTGTCGTGCATTCGGGGATCGGGGCAGCGCCCCTCGTGATGGAGCTGGGCATGTCTGCAGCCCCACGCGACCCGACTGGCGGCGCAGTATCGACGCGCACGGTCAGCTTCGTGCGGCTCGGAGCGCGCGGCAAATTATCGTCTGCCATGCAGGTAAAGCTGAAAACGCCCACAGGGCGGCTCAGCTGGCGCGAGGTCGCCAACTGGCAGGAGCTGCATGAGAATGCAACCAGAAAAGCGAAGGGGAAAAAATGAAAACGCAATTCGCGGACCGGGGATTTACGCTGGCCGATTTGCTGGTGGCAGTGGCTATCGTCGGCATCCTCGCTTCGGTGGCGTATCCGTCGTACGCCAGCTACGTCACGCGTTCGCGCCGCGCCGAAGGCAAGCTTGCGCTGCTGGATATTCTCCAGCAGCAGGAACGCCACTATTCACAGCACAATACCTACGTGGCCTTTTCGGCAGATACGGACGATACCGATCCGCGCAGGTTCAAGTGGTGGTCCGGCCCGACCAGCCAGGGTAGCGCCTACGAACTGCGCGGCCAGGCCTGCGAAGGGAGCGACATCGGCGAATGCATCGAAATCACTGCGCTGCCCGGCACCGAACGGGTCGACGCGCAGTTCCGCGACAGCGAATGCGGCACGCTGCGCGCGGACAGCATAGGCCGGCGCAGTGCAAGCGGAAGCTCCACCCGATGCTGGCCGTGAAACGCCACCGCGGTTTCTCGCTGGTTGAACTGATGGTCGTGACCTCGATCGCAGCCATCCTGCTGGGTGTGGCCGTTGCCAACCTTGGCGCTTTGCTGCGGCAGCAGCAGCTCCGGACCGCGCTGGGCGACATGTTCGGCGCCATCGACCTTACGCGTTCGCACGCCATCGCACTTGGCAGGCGCGTGTACATGACGCCCACCGCGACCGACTGGCGGGATGGCTGGACGGTGTTCGTCGACGCGGACGGCGACGGCAGGCCGTCGGCCGGGGATAAACTGGTGGCCGTGCATGGCCCGCTGGCCGACGGTATCGCCGTCAGGTCGACTTTCACCAGCCCGGCAACTCCCGATTACATTTCATATAATGGCGGTGGACGCAGCTGCAGCCATGCCAGTACGATGGCCGCGCGCTGGGGAACGCTGTCGCTGTCCACGGACGGACAGGTGCGGCGTATTAAAATCAACATGCTCGGACGCGCCCGCGCGTGCAATCCGGCGCTGGACGGCGCCAGCTGCACCGGGGCCGATCCGCCCTAATCTTTTTTACGCTCACCGATTTCGAAGGAACCGTGCAGATACTCGACGATACCCAGGGCATGTCGCTCGCGCTCGAACTGGCCGCGAAGGGGATGTACACCACCTCGCCGAACCCGCGCGTTGGCTGCGTGATCGTGCGCGGCGGCGAAGTGATAGGCATGGGGCACACCCAGCCGGCCGGACAGGCCCACGCTGAAATCATGGCCCTGCGCGACGCCGAGGCACGCGGCCACGACGTGCGCGGCGCCACCGCCTACGTCACGCTCGAGCCATGCAACCACCATGGCCGCACGCCGCCATGCTCGGACGCGCTGGTGCGCGCCGGCCTTGGCCGCGTGGTCGCTGCCGTTACGGATCCGAATCCGCTGGTGGCGGGGCAGGGCCTGGCCAAAATCCAGGCGGCCGGCATCGCGGTCAGCTCCGGCGTGCTGGCCGACGCCGCGTGGGAAATGAACATAGGCTTCTTCTCGCGCATGCAGCGCGGGCGGCCATGGGTGCGCCTGAAGACGGCGGCCAGCCTGGATGGCATGACGGCGCTGCACAGCGGCGAAAGCCAGTGGATCACCGGGCCGGAGGCGCGCGCCGACGGCCACGCGTGGCGGGCGCGCGCATGCGCCATCCTGACCGGCATCGGCACCGTCAAGTCCGACGACCCGCAGCTCAACGTGCGCGCGGTCGATACGCCGCGCCAGCCGCGCCGGATCGTGGTCGACAGCCGGCTCGAGATCGATATGGGCGCGCGCGTGCTGGAAGGCGGCGGCACCTGGATCGTGGCCGCCGTGCGTGACCCGGCAAAGGAGGCGGCGCTGCAGGCGGCTGGACACGAAGTGATCCACCTGCCGAATGCGTCGGGCAAGGTCGATCTGCCGGCGCTGATGCGGGAGCTTGGCCGCCGCGAGATCAACGAGCTGCACGTCGAAGCCGGTTTGAAGCTGAACGGCTCGATGGTGCGCGAAGGCTGCGTCGACGAGCTGCTGCTGTACATCGCGCCGTGCCTGATCGGCGACGCCCAGGGCATGTTCGCGCTGGCGCCGCTGGACCGGCTGGACGCGAAGAAGACCCTCAAATTTCACGAGGTGAAGCAGGTTGGCGAAGACCTGCGTATCCTTGCAAGATTCACCCAACAACAGGAATAGAAGCCGCATGTTTACTGGAATCGTCGCCGCTATCGGCAAAATCACTTCCGTGAAACCGCTCGAGGGCGGCCTGGACGCGGGCGTCCGCCTGGATATCGATGCGGGCGGCCTGCCGCTGCAGGACGTCGCGCTGGGCGACTCGATCGCCATCAACGGCGCCTGCATGACCGTCGTCGAGAAGACCGGCACGGCCTTCAGCGTGGACGTTTCCCGCGAAAGCCTGAACTGCACCGCTGGCCTGGATGCGGAGGGCGAGGTCAACCTGGAAAAGGCGCTGACCCTCGCCGAGCGCCTGGGCGGCCACCTGGTGTCGGGCCATGTCGATGGACTGGGGCGCGTGCACCGCTTCGAGCCGGTCGGCGAATCGTGGGAGCTGGTGATCGACGCGCCGCAGGACCTGGCGCGCTTCCTTGCGTTCAAGGGTTCGGTGGTGGTCAACGGCGTGTCGCTGACCGTCAACCGGGTCGAGGATGTCGATACCGGCGCGGGCAAGGTGTGCCGCTTCTCGATCAACCTGATCCCGCACACCATTTCGATGACCACGCTGAAGCACCTGCGCGCCGGCAGCGCCGTTAACCTCGAGATCGACCTGATCGCCCGCTACGTCGAACGGATGCTGTCGCTGAAGGCGTAAGCGCCGCTTACTTCGCGGGGTACAGCACCATCTGGACGTAGTTGTTCAGGTTGAAGTAGCGCTTCGCGGCTTCCTTCAGCTGTGCAGGGGTGATGGCCGCGACCTGCTTTTCGTAGGTCAGGATTATCCCCGGATCGGTCTCGTGCAGCAGCGCGCTTTGCAGGTGGTTGATCCAGTAGCCGTTCTCGCGCAGCGATTTCTGGTGGATCTGCACCCAGTTTTCCTTGACCTTGTTCAGGTCCGCCACGTCCGGCCCTTTTTCCTTCATGCGCTCGATTTCGGCGAAGGTCGCGGCCAGCACCTTGTCGACATTGGCCGGACCGGTCGGCAACGACACCGCGATCGCGTAGTGCTCGTACGGGATCTTGTTGAAGCTGCCGTTCATGCCGCCGCCGTAGATCAGGGCCAGCTTCTCGCGCAGGATGTCCGTGATCCGGATGTTCATCACTTCCAGCAGCGCATGGAAGCGCAGCTGTTCTTCTTCCGAGAAGTGCGCGCTGCCGGTGAAGTTGAGCGACACGTTGGCTTTGTCTTCCGACCCGCTGCGCACTTCCTTCTTCACGATGCCGGCAACCGGGCGCACGCCGGTGTCCCTGGCCATCACCGGGATGTCCGGCACCGGCAGGCTGGCCAGGTAGGTGGCGATCAGCGGCTTGATGGCGGCGACGTCGAAGCTGCCCACCAGGATGAAGGTCAGGCCCTTGGCGCTGGAAAAGCGCGCCTTGTAGATGTCGATCGCGCGGTCGAGGCTGACCTTCGCGAAGTCGTCGGGCCGCGGCGTGCGCGCCACACGCGGATGGTTGTCGTACAGGGTGGTGATGATCGCGTCGCGGAACACGGTTTCGGGCTGGGTCAGCGCATTGCGCGCGGCATCGACCTGGCGCGCGACGAAGGATTTGTACAGGTCGCCGTCGCGGCGCACCCCGTTGAACTGCAGGTGCACCAGCTGCAGCATGGTTTCGATGTCGTTGATGCCCGCGCTGCCGCTGACGATGTCGGTATTGCTGCCCAGGCCCGCGCGCACCGAGGCGGTCTTACCGGCCAGGACCTTCTGCAGGTCCAGCGGCGAATAGTTCTTCAGTCCCATGCTGGCCACGATCGAGCTGGCGTAGCGCGAGTTGAACGCGTCCGCTTCGTCGAACAGCATCTGGCCGCCGAAACGCACGGCGCTCATCAAGACCTGGTCGTTGCGGTAGTCGGTGGGCTTGAGGATCACCTTGACGCCGTTCGACAGCGTCAGGCGGGTCAGCCCCAGCGCCTTGTCGTGGGTTTCGCTGGCGATGCTGCCCGCCTTCGGCAGCTGGTCGAGCAGGTCGGCGGCGACCGCTTTTTCGTCATGGGCCGTCACCGCCGCCTTTTCGGCCGCGGCGACCGATGCCAGCAGCTGTTCGCTGGTCGGGATCGGCGTCTCGGTATTCGTGTTGCCCATGTAGACCACCAGCTTGGCCGAACGGTCGGGAATCGTTTCGCGCGTGTAGCGGTTGATCTCCTCCAGCGTGATGCCCGGTACCAGCTCCTGCACGTAGCGGTATTCGTTGGCGATGCCAGGGATGCTTTCCTGCTCGAGGAAGTTGCGCACGTACTCGGCGACGTAGCTGGCCGAGTCGGTCTTGTCACGCTCGTTGTAAGCGCGTTCGTAGAAGCGCATCAGGTTTTTTTTGGCGCGGTCCAGCTCCGCCGCGCTGAAGCCGAACAGGCGCGCGCGCTCGTTCTCCTGCACCAGCGCGTCGATGGCGGGCGTGGCGCCGCCCTTGCCCAGCGCCGCGAAGGCGGTGTACGACTTGTAGCGCGCGGTCAGGCGGCTGATGTTGCTGGCGCCGCCGATGAAGGGGGGGACGGGCTGCTGCGACAGTTCCTGTATGCGCTGGCTCAGCATGCCGGCGAAGATCCCCTCGATCAGCTTTTCGCGGTATTCGCCGAAGGTCGGCTGCTCGATGTCTTCCTGCACCGGGTAGCGGATCAGCAGGCTGTCGCTGCTCGCTTCCTTGTCGGTGATGATCACCGCCTCGGTTTCGGAGCGCACCGGGATCGCGGCATATTCGCGCGGGCGCGGTTTGGCCGGGTTCTTGAGCGAACCGAAATGGGTGCGGATCAGTTTTTCCGCCACCTTCGGGTCGATGTCGCCGACGGCCATCACGGCCATCAGGTCGGGACGGTACCAGTCCTTGTAGAAGCGCTTGATGGCGTCGTACTTGAAGTTGGCGAGCACCGCCTCGGTGCCGATCGGCAGGCGCTCCGCATAGCGCGAGCCGTTGAATATCTTCGGCAGCAGCACCTTGTTCATGCGGTCGCTGGCGCCCTTGCCGAGCCGGAGTTCCTCCAGCACGATGCCGCGTTCCTTGTCGATGTCGGCGTGGTTGAAGGTGATTCCGCTGGCCCAGTCCTTCAGTACCAGGAAGCCTTTGTCGACACTGGCCTTGCGGTTGGTCGGGATCGGGAGGATGTAGACGGTTTCGTCGAAGCTGGTGTAGGCGTTCAGGTCGGCGCCGTACTTGACGCCGATCGACTGCAGATAGGACACCAGTTCGTGCTTGCGGAAGTTGGTCGAGCCGTTGAAGGCCATGTGCTCGGTGAAGTGGGCGAGGCCCAGCTGGTCTTCGTCCTCGAGGATGGAGCCGGCCTTGACCACCAGCCGCAGTTCGAGCTTCTTTTCAGGCTTGGCGTTCTTCTGGATGTAGTAGGTAAGGCCGTTTGCCAGCTTCCCGACCTTGACCTGCGGGCCCACCGGGATGGTGTCGGCCAGGTTGATCGCGGCCTGCGCGGCCATGCTGTAAGCGAAAAGGAAGGCGCTAACGCAGACTGTCTTTACGAAGCTTGTGGTCATCGGCACGTCATCCTTGGCGGGGTCTTGATGCCGGAATTCTACTCCTTCATGAGCTCCCCAAGCCATCCCGCCGGTAAATCCATTAAAATAGCGGATTACGCTCTTGATGCATCTCTCTGAGGAATCCCAATGTCTATCTCCAGCACCCAGGAAATCGTTGCCGAGTTGCGCGCAGGACGCATGGTCATCCTGGTCGACGAAGAAGATCGCGAAAATGAAGGCGACCTTGTGCTTGCCGCCGATTTCGTGACCCCTGAAGCGATCAATTTCATGGTCAAGCATGCGCGCGGCCTGGTCTGCCTGACGCTGACCGATGAGCGCTGCCGCCAGCTCGAACTGGGCATGATGACGACCCGTAACGGCACCTCGTTCGGCACCAACTTCACGGTGTCGATCGAAGCGGCAGAAGGCGTCACCACCGGCATTTCCGCCGCCGACCGCGCCAAGACCATCCAGGTCGCGGTGGCCAAGGGCGCCAAGCCGGACGACATCGTCCAGCCGGGCCACATCTTCCCGCTGAAAGCCCAGAGGGGCGGCGTGCTGATGCGCGCCGGCCATACCGAAGCCGGCTGCGACCTGACCGAAATGGCCGGCCTGACGCCCGCCTCGGTGATCTGCGAGATCATGAAGGACGACGGCACCATGGCGCGCCTGCCGGACCTGCTGGAGTTCGCCAGTGAGCACAACCTGAAGATCGGCACCATTGCCGACCTGATCCACTACCGCAGCGAAAACGAATGCCTGGTCGAACGCGTGGCCGAGCGTCCGCTCTCGACCTCGTTCGGCGAGTTCCGCCTGATCGCCTTCCGCGACAAGCCGAGCGGCAACGCCCACATGGCGATGGTGCATGGCGACCTGGCGCCGAACCTGGAGTCGCTGGTGCGCGTGCACGAGCCGGTCTCCATCCTCGATCTGCTGGAAGACAAGGCCACCACGCACTCGTGGACCATCACCTCGGCGATGCAGGCCATCAAGCAATCCGAGCGTGGCGTCATCGTGCTGCTCAATTGCGGCGAGAGCGCCGACGAACTGTTTGCCCAGTTCGCCGCGCTCGACTCGCCGAATACCCGTCCGCAGGCGCGCGCCGCCAGCATGGACCTGCGCACCTACGGCATTGGCGCGCAGATCCTGAAGGAACTGGGCGTCGGCAAGATGCAGCTGCTGGCCAGCCCGCGCAAAATGCCGTCGATGACCGGTTTTAACCTCGAAGTGACGGGTTATCTCGCCAAACCGGCCGCCTGACGCGGTACTATTCAATCAATCAAACATAAAAAGAGGGGCCGACATGACCGTAGGAACTTATGAAAGCAATCTGACTGGCGCCGGCCTGCGCATCGGCATCGTCCAGGCGCGCTTCAACGCCGACGTGGGCCACGGCCTGCTGTCATCCTGCCTGGCCGAGCTGAAACATCTCGGCATTGCCGACGAAGACGTCCTGCACGTGACCGTGCCGGGCGCACTGGAAATCCCGCTGGCCTTGCAAAAGATGGCGGAAACCCAGCAGTTCGACTCGCTGATCGCGCTGGGCGCGGTCATCCGTGGCGAAACCTATCACTTCGAGCTGGTGTCGAACGAATCGGGCGCTGGCATCACCCGTGTGTCGCTGGACTACGGCATGCCGATCGCCAACGCCGTGCTGACGACCGAAACCGACGAGCAGGCCGAAGTGCGCATGGCGGAAAAGGGCGCGGAAGCGGCGCGCGTCGCCGTGGAAATGGCGAACCTGCTGCTGGCGCTGGAAGACTTGCAAGCCGAAGAAGACTAATAAGAACAAAGTAATACTGACCAGGTAAGAAACCATGAACGACAAAACCACGCACGCCAACCCCAGCAAGAACCGCACGCCGCGCCACCGCGCGCGCGAGTTCGCCTTGCAGGGCCTGTACCAGTGGCTGCTGAACAATGAACCGGCATCCACGATCGTCAACAACATCCGGGCCGCGCATGGTTTCGACAAGGCCGATTCGGATTATTTCGCGGCGCTGCTGTATGGCGCGATCAAGGATTCCGTGTCGCTGCGCGAAACCTTCGCCCCGCTGATCGACCGCGGCGTGGCCGAGCTGTCGCCGATCGAGCACGGTGTGCTGCTGATCGGCGCGTACGAGCTGAAGAACAACCTGGACATCCCTTACCGCGTCGTCATCAACGAAGCGGTCGAGCTGACCAAGTCGTTCGGCGGTATCGACGGCCACAAGTACGTCAACGGCGTGCTGGACAAGCTGGCGCCGGTGCTGCGCGCGGACGAGGTTGCGGCGCATAACCGCAAGTAAGCTGCTGTACCTTGAATGAAAAAAAGCCACCGCGCGCCGAGCCGGTGGCTTTTTCCATTTTGGGAAATGGTCAGCGCCGTTCTGACAGCGCCAGTATCGCGAGGCAGGTAAGCACCGAGACATTCTTGACGATCGGCCCGAACGGATGGAACACGAACTCGGGAAGGGCGATGCAGATGACCACCGTATAGCCTGCGACCAGCACGAACTGCGACCACCACAGCCAGCGCCGCGCGTAGAAACAGGATGCCACGCCCATCGCAAGGTCCGCCACGCACGACGCCATGAACACCAGTTCGGTGTAGTGGATGACGCCGGAACGGCGCAGCCATTCGATGGACTCCGCATGCGGATGGACGTACCAGGACACGAACGCGGTCCAGATCCAGATGAAGGCCGTACCAAGCCGAAGGGCCCAGTACAGGCGCGTATCCATCGCCGTCATACGGCCGGCTTGCCTACCATGAGCCAGTAGACCACTAGCAGCGCCGCGAAGGCGGGAACACCAAGCCAGAACCAGCAGCGCGCGTACGCCCAGTATTGCGGCGGTAGCGGCGAGCCTGCATCGTCCGCCACGCGCGCCAGCGCGCGCATGCGGATCTGCAGCCACACCACCGGCAGCCAACAGCCGCCGGCGACCGCGTACAGGAACAGCGACCAGGATACCCAGCCCGTCGTGACCGGGAAGCCGGCCAGGTGGGCCATCGCGATCCCGGACACTAGCTGCAAAATTACCGCCGGGGTGGTGAAGACCCAGTCCGCCAGCACGGTCCGTTCGGACGACAGGCGGATTGCGCGCACGTCGCCGCTGCGGTCGGTGATCCATTTGAAGAAGGCGATGCCGATGCCGGTTCCGAACAGGATGGTGGCGCTCAGGATGTGCAGCCATTTGACAAGGAGGTAGACGCTCAAGCCGGCACCTCGCGTACGTCGAAGCCTTCGAGCGCGGCGAGATACTCATCGACCGTGACGAGGCCCATGCATGGCATGGCGCCGTGCGGGAGCTTGTCGCCGCGCGCCAGCTTGCGCGCAAGCGCGATCGCGGCGCCGCAGGGAATGTACGTGCCGTGGTTCTGCGCCGCCAGCAGCTGCCATTCGAGGTTGAGGGGCTGGCCATCGAGGCCGGTGCCGCCAAGTGCGACGAACATCGCGCCCTTGTCGCTGACGAAGGGTTCCATCCACTGGCTGACGGCGTGCAGCGGCGCGACCAGCGGGGCGAGGCTGCGCAGGAGGCGGTAGCGGACAAGCTGTGCGCCGGCCCAGACGAACAGGTGGCCGGGAATGCTGGCGAAGCCGGCGTGGAAACGCACCGTCTTGACCGTGGGGTAGCGTGCCGGGAACAGGGAGAGGTCCGGCACGTCGCAGCTTCCCAGCAGGCGCGGGCCGACCGGGGCCCGGAAGTGGTGGCGTTTCAGGTCAAGCCAGCCGTGCGTTCGCTCGGTACGGCCGCCGGCCGGGCGCTCAAACGGTTTGCCGCAGTATCCGAATACGCCGCGCATGGTGGCAAGGCCAGGAGCGCGGGCGCCGGACGCGATGCCGTGGCGGATCGAGCTCAGTTCGCGGAAGCGCGGTGCGTAACGGTCGACCACCGCGGACGACAGGGCGGGCAGGGAACTGGCGCCGCTGGTGACGAAGACGCCGGCGTCGCGCGCCATGTCGTCGAGCTGGCCGACGCCCGCGACGAAATCGCGGCCATCGGCCAGGTCGATGTAATTGGCGCCGGCTGCGATGGCTGCCTGCGCGACCCGGTAGTCCTGGCCCTGGAATGGTCCGGCCGTGTGGATGACGGTTGCCAGCTGCAGCGCCGACAGGCGTTCGGCCAGGCCGGCGGCGTTGGCGTCGATTGCCAGCGCCTGGCCTGGGTCCAGCCCGAGTTGCGCTGCGAGGCGAATGGCCTGGTTTCCATCGCGGCCGCCGATCAGGAGCCTGATCGAGGGATCGGTCGCGAGCGCCTGGCAAATCCGCGCGCCGAAAAAGCCGTAGCCGCCTAATACAAGAATGGTGTGGGTGCGCAAAGGTGTCGGCCGTTGTGATTGTCTAAACGAAACCGATGCTCTCACAGAAATATTGGTGGAGCAAGGAGGGGCGGGCGCTTGGAACAGTCGTCAGATGATGGCTTGCAAGCCCTTGTCAGCGATGATGTTCAGTAGCTTGAGGGCTGGGCCGGCGGGGTGGGTGTCGCCTTGCTCCCACTTGCGCACAGTGGACACTGTGGTGTGCAGGTGCAACGCGAACACTGGCTGGCTGAAGTTCAGTTTCTCGCGCAGTCGCTTGATGTCGATCGCACTGAATTCCCGAACCGGCGGCGGGCAGATCGCGTCGAACTCGCGCATCGTCACCTTGCCAATCACGCCAGCATCCTGCAGCGCGGCCAAGTCGCCGCGCAGGGAGTCAATGAGTTTGCTCGTCACAACATACCTCCAACAGAACACCAATCTGTAATGCCTTTAACAAGTTCTGCGCCGACAGTTTCAGAAACACTTTCCCGGCGAACTGCAACGCCTTCCTCTCGTCCTGCGTCACGTTCGCCTTGTCACTTTTCGGGAAGCCATGCAGGAATACATAACGACTGCCAATCCGTGCTGACAGCAGCGTGCGATAACCACCGCTCTTGCCACGGCCCGGACGTGCCACCCGCTTCTTGAAGAGGAAACCGCCAAGGTCCGCATCAATGAGACCGTCCTCCATCTCTTGGACCGCCTTGCACAAAGCGGCATCAGGCAGATTCTCACCTGCTTGCCACCGCGCGAAGTCCTTGCGTTTGAGGACGTTCATGCCCCTCGCTCCTTGAAACTATACCCGCAGCGGGCATGTTTAACCAGTCCTGCCACCCTCCCCGGAGGCGAATGCGCAATTTGTCGCGACGCTGTCACGACAATTCCGCCTAGCGCCGCGAGTCAGACGCCCGCCGGGCCAAAGCTGAGGCAGGACGACAACAAACATGCCGTTGCTCCTTCGGCCTGCCGCGACCCGGTGACTGTTTTGGGTCGATTCGTCACCAGTTCGGCGGTTTGACGCACCGGGGCGTCCTCAGTGTGAACGTAGCGCATGAACATGACTTCGGTCTTGTGCGCAGTCAGCGCCATGCCGACCTTGGCCGGGATTCCCAAATTGGTGAAATAAAAAAAGCCACCGCATCGCTGCGGTGGCCTCTATATATGATGGTAGCGCTGTATTACAGGACTGCGATCTGCTCGCTGTTCACCTCGGTGACCGCCGGAGCCTCGGCCTTCGGCGCCGCCTGGACAGGCGCCGCAGGCGCAGCAGCCGCCTTCTGCACGACCATGGTTGCAGGCGGACGGGTAAAGATCGGCACGTTCTTGCCGCGGGCGACTTGCTTGAGGCGGTTCCATTCGGCCAGCACGCGCGAACCGTAACCGGAGTCGGTCTCGAACGCCGCCGCGCCGACGTAGCTCTTCAGGCCGGCTTCCACCGAACCGCCGCGCTGCACGTATTCCTTCAGGATCAGCGAGCCGACACGGATATTGGCCACCGGGTTGAGCGCAGCCTGGGTGCCGCCCATTTCCTGGAATTTCTCGTGGTGAACCTTGGACATCACCTGCATCAGGCCCTGGGCGCCGACCGGGCTTTCCGCGAACGGATTGAAACCGGATTCGATTGCCATGACGGCGAGGATCAGCAGCGGATCGAGCTTGATTTCGCTGGCGGTCACGTAGGCCGTCGACACCAGCATGTTGGCCGCGTCGCCGGCGACGCGGTAGCGCCGCGACAGCCACGAGGTAACAAATTCCTGTTGCTTCCTGCTGCCGAGGATGGCTTTTTCTTCGGCCGTCAGCGGCGCGGGTTCTGCCTCGACTGCGTGGGCGTCGGCTACCCGCATGTCGGCTACCCGCATGTCGGCTACCCGCATGTCGGCTACCGGCATCAGGGCCGACAGGGCAGGCGCTTCGACGCGCGCGGTCGGCATCGGTTCCGGCGCCACGAATTGGTAAAACTGTTTTGCCAGGTCTGGATTGCCGTACAGGAGCGCAATAACCGCTACTGCAGACAGGCCGAAAACGGTCAGGGTGTGTTGCGCCGTAGTCAGCACGCCACGGGCGGCCCTGGTCACGGAAGCCCACGTGATCGGCTGGCTGGCCATGGTTTGGGCGAGCTTTGCTGTCGCCCCGTTGAAACGATTTGTCATCGAATTCCCCTTTGTCGCGGAAAAAGCTATCCCGTCGCCGCGCTTTAGCGCAGCGGGCTAACTAATGCCGTGCATCAGAAATATCGTCTATCGCCGCTCGTTGCGAGCGATGTACGCCGTAATTGCTTGCTTCAGCTGGTGGTTCCCAGTGGTATTTGACCAGTAGCTAAACAACTTTTTTCGGGGGAGGTCAGGCAGACGCCTGTTGGAAACACTCCTTAAAATGTCGTTGGGGCCCCGACCCCGTGGAAGTATGAGACAGGCTAGAATCGTGCCTTGGACGTGGCCATCTCATCAGTTAGAGCAAATTGTAGGGGGTGGCTTATATCAAGTCAATACTAACACGATTGCGCCTTATGACTTTTAAGTATGACTTTTCGTGCTGCGACGCAGCAAAATCCTGTGAAATCAATTACTTGGGCTGGATAATTAAACAACATCGGCCCAAACAAAAAACACCCCAATCCTGATGAAATATTCTGATTTGCGAGATTTTATTTCGCAGCTGCAACAAATTGGTGAATTGAAGCCCATTTCGGTGCCGGTTTCGCCCTTTTTGGAGATGACGGAGGTCTGTGACCGCACTTTGCGCGCTGGCGGACCCGCGCTTTTGTTCGAAAATCCGGTCGGACCGGGCGGCGCGCCGCACAGCATGCCGGTGCTGGGCAACCTGTTCGGCACCCCGCGCCGGGTGGCGCTGGGCATGGGCGCCGACGATATCGGAGAGCTGCGCAAGATCGGCCACGTGCTGGCGCGCCTGAAGGAGCCCGAGCCGCCGAAAGGCTTCCGCGACCTGATGGGACTGGGTTCGCTGGTCAAGGCGGTGTGGGACATGTCGCCCAGGGAGCTGCGCGGCGCGCCGTGCCAGGAGATCGTGTGGGAGGGCGCCGACGTCGACCTGGCGCGCCTGCCGATCCAGCACTGCTGGCCGGGCGACGTGGCGCCTCTCATTACCTGGGGCCTGGTGATTACCAAGGGGCCGCACAAGAAGCGCCAGAACCTGGGCATTTACCGCCAGCAGGTGCTGGGGCCGAACAAGGTGATCATGCGCTGGCTGGCGCACCGCGGCGGCGCGCTCGACTTCCGCGAGCACGCCATCGCCACCAAGGGCAAGCCGTATCCGGTCGCGGTGGCGCTGGGCGCCGACCCGGCCACCATCCTGGGCGCGGTGACGCCGGTGCCGGACAGCCTGTCCGAATACCAGTTCGCCGGCCTGCTGCGTGGCAGCCGCACCGAACTGACCAAGGCCATCGGTAGCGAACTGCGGGTGCCGGCGTCGGCCGAGATCGTGCTGGAAGGGCATATCTACCCGGACGAAAGCCATCCGAGCGGCTACGAGCATGCGCTCGAGGGGCCTTTCGGCGACCACACCGGCTATTACAATGAGCAGGACAGCTTCCCGGTGTTCACCATCGACCGCATCACGATGCGGCGCAATCCGATCTATCACTCCACGTATACGGGCAAGCCGCCGGACGAACCGGCGGTGCTGGGCGTGGCGCTGAACGAGGTGTTCATCCCGCTGCTGCAGAAGCAGTTCAGCGAGATCACCGACTTCTACCTGCCGCCGGAAGGCTGCAGCTACCGGATGGCGGTGGTGCAGATCAAGAAGCAGTACGCGGGCCACGCCAAGCGCGTGATGTTCGGCGTGTGGAGCTTCCTGCGCCAGTTCATGTATACCAAGTTCATCGTCGTGGTGGACGAGGACGTGAACATCCGCGACTGGAAGGAAGTGATCTGGGCGATCACCACCCGCGTCGACCCGACCCGCGATACCACGCTGGTCGACAACACGCCGATCGACTACCTGGACTTTGCCTCGCCGGTCAGTGGGCTGGGCAGCAAGATGGGGATCGACGCCACCAACAAGTGGCCGGGCGAGACCAGCCGCGAGTGGGGCACGACCATCGAGATGAGCGATGCGGTCAAGAAGCGGGTCGACGCGATCTGGCAGGAGCTGGGCATCTGATGGCTGCGGCCCGCGCGTTTCCCTAATTCGCGCGGGTCGGTTATAATTGCGACTGGCGGGCCCCTGCGCATTGTGGCATGGCTAACCTGGTCAGGTCGGGAACGAAGCAGCCACGGCCGTTAACCATAAGTGCCGCAGATCAGGCTCGCCTCTTACGTTTTTTCTCCCGGTCCGCCGCATGCGAACCGCACCGCAGCACACTCCCTCGTCGGTTTATCTTCAGTGCCCCGGCATTGCATCGCTGCTGCCCAAAATCCGCCCTTGTCGGTCTGATACAATACCCCTTTCCGCGATCCTTGCCATGAGCCGGGTGCGCCACATACGGTAAAATCTCAGCATGTCCTATCAAGTCCTCGCCCGCAAATACCGTCCCAGGAATTTCGAAACGCTCGTCGGCCAGGAGCACGTGGTGCGCGCGCTGACGCATGCGCTGAACACGGGCCGCCTGCACCACGCCTACCTGTTCACCGGAACCCGCGGCGTCGGCAAGACCACGCTGTCGCGCATCCTGGCCAAGTCGCTCAACTGCGTCGGCCCGGACGGCAACGGCGGCGTCACCGCACAGCCGTGCGGCGTGTGCGAGGCCTGCGTGGCGATCGACGGCGGACGCTTCGTCGACTACATCGAGATGGACGCGGCATCGAACCGCGGCGTCGACGAAATGGCGCAGCTGCTCGAGCAGGCCGTGTATGCGCCATCGAACGCGCGCTACAAGGTCTACATGATCGACGAGGTGCACATGCTGACCAACCACGCCTTCAACTCCATGTTGAAGACGCTGGAAGAGCCGCCCGCGCACGTCAAGTTCATCCTCGCGACCACCGACCCGCAGAAGATCCCGGTGACCGTGCTGTCGCGCTGCCTGCAGTTCAACCTGAAGCAGATGCCGCCGGGGCACATCGTCGGCCATCTCGAGAATATCCTCGGCCAGGAAGGCATCACCTTCGAGCAGCCCGCGCTGCGCCTGCTGGCGCAAGGCGCGCACGGCTCGATGCGCGACGCGCTGTCGCTGACCGACCAGGCGATCGCCTACGCGGCCGGGCAGGTGACGCTGGCATCGGTGCAGGGCATGCTGGGCGCGCTCGACCAGTCCTACCTGATCCGCCTGCTCGACGCGCTGCTCGCGCAAGATGGCGCCGACCTGATGGCGGTGGCCGATGAAATGGCCAGCCGCAGCCTGTCGTACAACGGCGCGCTGCAGGACCTGGGCACGCTGCTGCACCGTATCGCGCTGGCGCAGTCGGTGCCGGCGGCGATTCCGGCAGACCTGCCGGAACTGGCCGACATCAAGCGCCTTGCCGCCTCCTTCGATCCGCAGGAAGTGCAGCTGTATTACCAGATCGCCGTCCACGGCCGCAACGAAATCGGCCTGGCGCCGGACGAATACGCGGGCTTCACCATGACGCTGCTGCGCATGCTGGCTTTCCGCCCGGGTAACGGCGGCGCCGAAGGCGTGGCGCCTGCCGCGCCGGCGGCACGCAGCGCCGCGCCCGCGCCGCGTCCGGCGCCCGCACCGGCACGTGCCGAATCGGCCGCCGCCGCAAGCCATGCAGCGGTCGTGCCGCCGGCGCCAGTCGCACCGGCGCCCGCAGCGCCTGCGGCCCCGGTCCAGCAGGCGGCGCCGGCAGCTGCGGCGCCGGCAATGACTTCCGCGCGTGCTGCGATCAACGCTGCGCTGGAAGCCGCGCGCGCAGGAAGCGGTACACGCGGCGGCCAGAAGCGGCCGACCGCCATGTCGATCCAGGCGGACCAGCAAGCAGCCGCGCAAGCCGCTCCGGCGCCGGCCGTGCAGCCCGCGCCTGTCGCGCCGCCAGCGCCGCCGGCTCCTTTGGCACAGGCGGCAGCGCCCGCGGTAGCGAAAGCGCCGCCGCCGTGGGAGCCGCCAGCCGCGCCGCAGGCCGCCCCGCAGCAGCCGCAGGCACGCCAGCAAACCCATGACGAGCCGGCCGACGACGAGCCGCCATCGTGGGTGACCGAATTTTCCGACGACACCGCGGTAGCGCAGGAAGCGCCTGCGGTGGTCGCCGCACCGGTGCGCGCGCCGGCACGTCCGAAACACGCCTACGTGATCACTCCTGTGCCTGCGATCGGCTGGGACGGCAACTGGCCGGCGCTGGCATCAAGCCTGCCGTTGCGCGGCGTGTCCCAGCAGCTGGCGTTCCAGACCGAGCTGATCGAATGCACGGTGGACGGCAACGTCACCACCTTCAAGCTGCGCGTGCCGATCGACACCTTGCGCGCCAGCGGCAATTCCGAAAAGCTGGCGGCGGCGCTGCAGGAACGCTTCACCAGCACCAAGGTCGCGGTCGAGACCGAGATCGGGCAGGTGTGGTACACCGCCAGTGCCGAGGCCCAGGCCTTCCGCGAGGAGTGCCAGCGCAAGGCCGAAGAAACCGTTGTGAACGATACCTTCGTCAAGGAGATGATGCGCGAGTTCGGCGCCTTCGTCGTGCAGGGATCGGTGCGCCCACCGCCGGCGTCCGCGGCCTGAGCCGCAGCTTCATTTTTCCACCTTTTGTACTAATCTAGAATTCGGAGAACACCGCAATGATGAAAAACCAGCTCGCAGGCTTGATGAAACAGGCGCAAGCCATGCAGGACAACATGAAGAAGGCGCAGGAAGCGCTGGCGCTGGTCGAAGTCGAAGGCCAGTCGGGCGCCGGCCTGGTCAAGGTCGTGATGACCTGCAAGAACGACGTCAAGCGCGTCACCATCGATCCGTCGCTGCTGGCCGACGACAAGGACATGCTGGAAGACCTGGTGGCCGCCGCCTTCAACGACGCAGTGCGCAAGGCCGAAGCCACTTCGGCCGAAAAGATGAGCGGCCTGACCGCCGGCATGCAGCTGCCTGCCGGCTTCAAGATGCCGTTCTAAACCGGCCGCTTTCATGTCCAGCTCGCTCGACTTCCTGACCGAGGCATTGCGCCGCCTGCCGGGCATCGGCCCGAAGTCGGCCCAGCGCATGGCCTTCCACCTGCTGCAGCACGACCGCGAAGGTGCGGCCATGCTGTCGCGGGCGCTGTACCAGGCGGTCGAGACGGTGCACCACTGCGCGCTGTGCAATACCTTCGCCGAGAAGGAAATCTGCGACACCTGCATGGATGAGCAGCGCGACCGCAGCCTGCTGTGCGTGGTCGAAACGCCTGCCGACCAGCTGATGATCGAGCAGACCATGACCTTCCGCGGCCTGTATTTCGTGCTGATGGGACGGCTGTCGCCGCTGGACGGCATCGGCCCCAAGGACATTCACCTCGAAAAGCTGGTCGGCCGCGCCACGGACGGCGTGGTCAGCGAGGTGGTGCTGGCGACAAATTTCACCAATGAAGGCGAGGCGACCGCGCATTACATCAGCGAAATGCTGAAGGCGCGTGGCCTCAAGGTAAGCCGCCTCGCGCGTGGCGTGCCGGTCGGCGGAGAACTTGAATATGTGGACGCGGGAACCATCGCGCGGGCCATGCTGGACCGCCGCATCGCCTGAGCGTCAGGCGAACTCATCTACACCATCGAGGCGCGGACGCCTTGCGCCTGTACTAGTTCCTTTCAGAACGCTCCCACGCGTTTGCGCGTGCGCAAACCCGGTACGGCACGCGCTGCTATCGTGGGCTCAACCACTGTGAGCCTAGCATGCATATCGCCGACATCACGATGTTCTATGCCGCCAGGGGCGGGGGCGTCAGCACCTACCTCAACGCAAAGGCGCGCTGGCTGTCGCAGCGCACACAGGTGCGCCACACCATCCTCAGCCCCAACGTAGCGACGGCCAGCGGCAAGACCCGCACGCTGGTGCACCTTCCATCCGTGGCGCTCCCGGGTATCCATGGCTACCGCTGGCCGCTGTCGGCAGGCGCGTCGGCGCATATCCTGCGCCGCCTGCAGCCGGACCTGGTCGAAGCCGGGGACGCCGGGCCCAGCGCGCTGGCGGCGCTGCGGGCCAAGCGCCAGCTCGATATCCCTGCGGTCGCCTTCTACCACTCCGACCTGCCGCAGCTCATTGGCGACCGCTTCGGCGCAGCCGCTGCCGGCGCGGCGCGCAAGTACCTGGTCCATCTCTACCGCCAGTTCGACCTCGTGATGGCGCCGTCCCGCTTGATGGCGAAGCAACTGGAAGGCATGGGAATCCGCGGCGTCGTCCATCAGCCGCTCGGCATCGACGTCGACACCTTCTCGCCCAAGCGGCGCATCGGCTTGTTGCGCGAGCACTTACACCTTGCTCCCGACACGCGCCTGCTTGTGTTCGCGGGCCGTTTCACCGCCGAGAAAAAGCTGCCCTTGCTGATCGAGGCGGTACGCCGGCTGGGGCCGCCGTACCACTTGCTGCTGATTGGCGGCGGCGGAAACCTGCCGCAGATCGGGCAAATGACCTGCGTGCCGTTCAAGCGCAACCAGCATGACCTGGCGCGCCTGCTGGGCAGCTGCGACGTGCTGGTGCATCCGGGCGACCGTGAAACATTCGGGCTCATCGTGCTTGAGGCGATGGCATGCGGACTTCCTGTCATCGGCACGAAAGGGGGCGCGGTATCGGAGCTGGTCGATACCGATACCGGCTTGCTGGTCGAGCCCAACAGCGTCGCGCGGCTGTGCGAAGGCATCGAAGCCATCTACGGCTGCGACAGGGCGGAAATGGGCAGGAAGGCGCTGCGCAAGGCGCGCGAACAATACGACTGGGAGCATGTTTTGCCGCAGCTGCTAGGGCGGTATGCCGGCTTGCTGGCCAGCCGCGAGCGTGCTGAACTGGAGGTGGAACCGATTGTAGTGACTGACTAGCCGCGCCTCCGGGCGCAAGTATCGCGATGACGACTGAGTTGAACCCAGTGTTCGCCGCAAGCGGGAAGGGTGCGCTTTGCGTGTCGATTCATGACGTTGCGCCCGAAACCTGGGCTGAATGCCTGAGCCTGGCGCAAGCAGTGCGGGAGGTCACGGACATTCCGCTGACGTGGCTGGTCGTGCCCAAATTCCACGGACACAGTGTTCGTTCGCCGGCGTGCGAGCATGGGCTTTCCAGCATGCTGGCGCGCGGCGACGAACTGGTCTTGCATGGCTACACGCATCTCGACGAGGCGACGGCATACACAGGGCTGGCCGACTGGCTGCGCCGGCGCGCATACACACAGAAGGAGGGTGAATTTGCGGCCATCGATGAGGACGAGGCACGCGCAAGGATCGAACGAGGACTGGACTGGTTTCGCGAGCGGGGCTGGCCGGTTACCGGATTCGTGGCGCCGGCATGGCTGCTGGGACCGGATGCGTGGCGGGCACTGCGTGCCTCACCGTTCTTGTATACGACGACCTTCAGCCGCTTTTACCTGTTGAGGCAGCAAGGCGGGGCGGCGCCGTATGGTGCGCCGTCCGGCACTTCTGGCAGGCCTTTGCCCAGCCTGTATTCGCCCAGCCTGGTCTATACGGCGCGCAACTGGCCCGGGCGGGCGCTGTCGCCACTGGTGGCCGACACCATGTGCCGCATGCGCGTTGCGTCCGCGGGCAGCCCGTCGTCGAAAATGCTCATCCGGCTGGCGCTTCATCCACGAGACGCGCGCTATCCTCGCCTGGTGCGCCATGCGCAGCGGCTCATCGAGCGGCTGTTGCAGACGCACGAGCCGCTGACGAAGGAACGCGTCGCCGGCATGCTTTCCGTGGCGAACACGCATTCTGGCTGAGACTAACTCCTACCAGTGCGGACCCCACATCCCGCCGAAGCGCCAGTGCGAATGCCCGACGCCAGCGTAATAGTGCGGATGATGCCCATAGCGTTCCATCTCCTCCTTGGCGCTCAGTTGCAGCACGCAATTGCGCCACTGGTCCGAGTTGGCGGCATAGCCAAGCCGCCCGCATGCCGGGCCATACACCTGGATCATGCGTTCCATTTCCACGCGCATCTGCTCTGCGCGCTGTTCCGGGGTCGCGCAGGCGGCTGTGCCCAGCGCCGCGACCAATATCAGCGAATATCGAAGCATGATTTCCTCCTCTTGGCTTCGGCCGGCGCACGATGGCGCCATATTTAATTTAGCCTACAGGCCCGATGTGCTCAACTCCTGATACAAATCGAAACAGCGCGAAACCGCGTGATCGTCGGTCGTTCCAATTTCCGGCCCGCCGCCCAAGTTTTCTGGCAATATTCCTGCGGAAACTTAACGAAAGGATGACGATGGCCATGCGAAGCGCGAAGACATTAACACTGCGCATTTTGATGACCCTGCTGGCGCTGCTCGTGCTTGCGGCGGTGGCGGCCTGGCTGTTCCTGCGCGGCAGCCTTGCCATGCTCGACGGGGAGCACCGCGGTGCGGGACTGTCGGCGAAAGTCATGGTCGAGCGCGATGCTCAGGGCATTCCGCTGATCAGCGGCGGCAGCCGCGAGGACGTGGCGTACGCAACCGGCTTCGTGCATGGACAGGACCGCTTCTTCCAGATGGATTTGCTGCGCCGCGTCGGCGGCGGCGAGCTGGCCGAACTGTTCGGCGCCAAGGCGCTGCCGGTCGATAAATCGCGTCGCCTGCACCGCTTCCGCGCCCGCGCCGAGCAGGCGCTGGCGGCCATGCCTGTGGAGGAAAAGCGCTTACTTGAACGTTACGCGGCCGGCGTCAACGACGGCCTGAATGCACTGTCGGCGCGGCCTTTCGAATACGGCGTGGTCGGCGCCGCGCCACGCGCATGGCGTCCGGCCGACTCGCTGCTGGTGGTGTGGGCGATGTACTTCGACCTGCAGGGCATGCAGGAACCGCGCGAGCTTGCACGCGGCTGGTTCCGCGACCATTCGACCGCCGCGCAGCTTGCCTTCCTTCTGCCCGAATCCACCGAGTGGGACGCACCGCTGGACGCGGCCAGCATTCCCGCGCCGCCGGCGCCGATCCCGGAACAGGCGCCGTCGTGGTGGGGCAAGCCACGCACCGGCAAGCCGGCCAAGCTGGCGATGGTGGACTTCGCCGATTCGGTCGGCAGCAACAACTGGGCGGTCGGCGGCAGCCGCAGCACCGACGGCGCGGCAATTGTCGCGGACGACATGCACCTCGGGATCCAGCTGCCGAACACCTGGTACCGCGTCGCGCTGCGCTTTCCGGATGCGAGCGGCGCGATGCGCCGTGTCGCCGGCGTGACCCTGCCGGGTGCGCCGCCGCTGGTGGTCGTCGGCAGCAACGGCAAGGTCGCGTGGGGATTCACGAACAGCTATGGCGATTACCTCGACCTGGTCGAAATCGCGACCGACCCCGCCAGGCCCGGCCAGGTGCGTACACCGGCCGGCTGGGAGACGCCGGTGCTGTACGACGAGCCGATCCTCGTCAAAGGCGAAGCGGCGCACAAGTTCGTCGTGCGCGCCACCTCGTCAGGGCCGCTGCGCGAGGTGGGCGGACGCACTTACGCGATCCACTGGATCGCCCATGCGCCGGGTGCCGTCAACCTCAATCCGCGCAAGCTCGAAACCGTCAACGCGCTCGATGAGGCGCTGGCTGCCGCGGCGACCGTCGGCATACCGGCGCAGAACTTCGTGGCCGGCGACGACAAGGGCAATATCGGCTGGACGATTGCCGGACTGATGGCGCAGCGCGCGCAGCCTGGCCTTGCATCGACGTTCCCGATGGCGGCCAATGCTGCGTCGGCAGGGTGGCAAGGGCCGCTTGAGCCTGCATCGTACCCTGTGCTGCGCAACCCGGCCAGTGGCCAGCTCTCGACCGCCAACAGCAGGCCCCTGGGCGGCGTGGGCGCACAGGTGATTGGCGACGGCGGCTTCGATATCGGTGCGCGCAACCGGCAGGTGCGCGATGCGCTGGCGGCGCTGGGGGACAAGGCGGATGTCGCCGGCGTGTATGGCGTGGCGATGGACGACCGGGCGCTGTTCATCGCGCCGTGGCGCGAGCGCGCGCTAAAGGTGCTGGACTCGGCGGCGCTCGAAGGCAAACCGCAGCGCGCCGAGTTCAGGCGGCTGCTGCAGGAAAGCTGGACGGGGCGCGCGAGCGTGGATTCGGTAGGCTACCGGCTGGCGCGCCACTTCATGTGGGGGCTGCATGAGGTGCTGTACGACGGCGCCAATTCCGAACTGGCGGCGCTGGACGAGAAAGCCACGGCGGCATCGGCGAGTACGCGCTGGCCAGCGGTGGTGGCGCGCTTGCTGGACGAGCAGCCGGCCGGCTGGCTGCCATCGGCGCATCGCAGCTGGCGCGACATGCAGCTGGCGGCGGTGGACAAGGCCGTGGCGGACCTGACCGAAGGCGGCAAACGGCTGGCGGATGCGAGCTGGGGGGAGCGCAACAAGGCGGCCATCGTGCATCCGATCGGGAATGCGCTGCCGGTGTTGAAACGGTGGCTGTCGGCGCCGGCCGATATGCTGCCCGGCGATTCGAACATGCCGCGCGTGGCGGGGGCGAAGTTCGGGCAGTCGCAGCGCATGACGGTGTCGCCGGGACGCGAGGAGCAAGGCGTATTCAATATGCCGGGCGGGCAGAGCGGACATCCCTTGTCGCCGTTTTTCCTCAATGGGCATGAGGATTGGGTGAAGGGGAAGGCCACGCCGTTCCTTCCGGGGGCCGTTAGGCATACGCTGGTTCTGGTGCCTTAACGTTACGGGGGACATGTTCGCGTGTTCGGTGGATGCGCCCCAAGGGCTTATCCACCCTACGCGTCAAGGCGTTGGGACGTAGGGCGGATAAGCGTATGCGCATCCGCCGTTTTAGTGCACGCTACTTCGCCGGCGCGGCAATCGTGCAGACTTTTTGCAGCATCAGCGTGATCGAGTCGTGCGGCGACGGGTGGCCGAGGTAGAAGCCTTGCACCATGTCGCAGCCGAATTCTTCGAGCAGCACCAGCTGCTCGTCGGTCTCGACGCCTTCGGCCACCACCGCCATCTTCAGCCCGTGCGCCATCGCGATGATCGCGCGCGTGATCGCGGCGTTTTCGGAGTCCTGCGGCAGCCCGCAGATGAAGCTCTTGTCGATCTTTAGCGCCCGCACGTCGAAGCGCTTCAGGTAGTTCATCGACGAATACCCGGTCCCGAAATCGTCGATCGACAAGTACACGCCGATCGCGCGCAGCTGTTCCAGCGTCGCCATGGTGGCGCGCGCATCGTCCATCAGCGTGCCTTCGGTCAGCTCCAGTTCCAGCAGTTTCGGATCGAGGCCGGTGTCGTGCAGCGCCGAGATGACGATCTGCGTCAGGTTCTCGTCCTTGAACTGCTTGGCCGACAGGTTGACCGCCATCCGCACCAGCCGCTTTGTCTGCCGCTGCCATGCCTTGGCCTGGCTGCAGGCGGTGCGCAGCACCCATTCGCCGATCGGGACGATCAGGCCAGTCTCTTCGGCGAGCGGGATGAACTCGTTGGGAGAGATGATGCCGCGCTCGGGGTGGCGCCAGCGCACCAGCGCTTCGACGCCGACGATTTCGGCCGAGCGCACGTCGATCTGCGGCTGGTACAGCAGGTACAGTTCCTCGTTCTTGAGCGCCTTGCGCAGGCCGACTTCGAGCTTCACGTGGCTCATGATCTGCATGGTCAGCGAAGAGCTGTACAGCTTTGCGTTGTTCTTGCCGCAGTTCTTGGCGTGGTACATGGCGGTGTCGGCGTACTTGAGCAGCGAGTCGCAGTCGTCGCCGTCTTCGGGGAACAGCGAGATGCCGATGCTGGCGGTGACGAAGATCTCGTGGCCTTCGATCAGGAAGGGCCGGCGCATCGCTTCCTTGACCCGGTGCGCCACGTTCAGCGCGTTCTCGACCCGCTCCAGGTCGGGGATCAGGATGGTGAATTCATCGCCGCCCAGGCGCGCCAGGTTGGTGGCCTGGTCGCCGCGCGAGACCAGGTCGCTGGGGCGGATGGTTTCGCGCAGGCGTTCGGAGACGATTTTCAGCAGGTGGTCGCCGACATTGTGCCCGAGCGTATCGTTGATGCGCTTGAAGGCGTCGAGGTCCATGAACAGCACGGCAAATTTCTTGTTGCCGACCTTGGACCGGTGTAGCTCGCGCTCCAGCGTTTCGAGGAAAGCCTGCCGGTTTGGTATGCCGGTTAGGCTGTCGCAGTAGGCCAGGCGGCGTATCTGCTCCTCGGTGCGTTTGCGTTCGCTGATGTCGCGCACCAGGCCGAGCACTTCTTCCGGGCCGGTGGCGACCAGCCGCGCTTCGAAGTGCTGCACATTGCCGAAGCGGATCAGTTCATAGTCGACCGAGCGGATATGCTGGGTCGCGAGCACGGCGCGCATCTGTTCCATCAGGCGGTCGGCGATCTCGCGCGGGAATACTTCGGAGACGTGTTTGCCGACGCAGTTCTCGGTGGGGAAGGCGGCTGCGGCGTCGTGCCCCTGCTCGTAGTCGAGATAGAAGCCGTCCTTGTCCAGGCTGAAGAAGGTGTCGGGGATCGCGGCCAGCACCGCGCGGTTGTGGGCGTCGGCGATGCGCAGGCGGACGATGGCGTCGCTGGCGCGCAGCACGTACAGCACGCGGTGGCCGAGGATGGGCCAGTTGATCGGCTTGGAGACGAAGTCGGTGGCGCCCGATTCGTAGGCGTTGGTGACGGCTTCGATATCGTCGCCGCCGGTGACCATGATGATCGGTACCGCGGAGCCGGTCTCGATGCGGCGGATCTCGCGGCAGGCCGCAAAGCCGTCCATGTTGGGCATGTCGACGTCCATCAGGATCAGGTCGGGCGACATGCCCTGGAAGTAGCTGACCGCTTGCAGCCCGTCCTCGGCCTCGACGGCGTCGAGCCCGACCTGGCCGAGCATCTCCAGCATTAAGAGGCGCATGACCGGATCGTCGTCCGCAACCAGGACGACGCCGCGCTTGGCAGGTTTGGATACTGGCATGTCAAGTTTCCTTCTCAAGGATGGCACTGAGCGAATGCCGGACGGCCTGGAACTCGAGCTCCATGCCGGTGAGGATGCACGTCGCGCCTTTGGTGGTGTCGGTGCGTCCCAGGGTTTCCATCTCCTTGCACATCTGGGCGAGCGTTTCGGCGCCGACGTTGGCGCTACTCGACTTCAGGCTGTGTGCGGTCTTGCGCAGCTTGCTGGCGTCATGCGCGGCGATTGCGCGGCCCAGCGCCTGCAGGTGGCGCGGGGTGTCGTCGACAAAGGCGGTGACGACCTTCTGGACCAGGGCGTCGCCGCGGTCTTCGCTCAGCGCGCGGATGTTTTCCAGCGCGTGGCGGTTGATGACGTCGCGTTCAACCGGAACCGGACCTGCGGCCGGCGCGCCGGCTTCCAGCGGCTGGAAAGGCTGGTCCTCGTGATGCACGGTGGCGGGAATCGGCAGCACCACCCAGCGTCCGATCACCGCGCCCAGCTGCTGCTGCGTGAACGGTTTGCTGAGATAGTCGTCCATGCCGGCGGCGAGGCAGGATTCGCGGTCGCCCTGCAGCGCGTTGGCGGTGATGGCGATGACCGGCAGCTTGCGCGTGCGGCCGTTCTGGTGCTCGTGGCGGCGGATCTCGGCGGTGGCCGCGAAGCCGTCCATCATCGGCATCTGGCAGTCCATCAGCACGATGTCGTATTCGCCGCTGCGCGCGGCCTGAGCGGCTTCCTCGCCGTTGGATACCCAGTGCACGTCCAGGCCCAGGCTGTCGAGCATGGCGGTGGCCACTTCGACGTTGACCGGATTGTCTTCCGCCAGCAGCACCTTGCGCAGGTGCGCGCGCTGGCCCGGCTGCGGCATCGACGGCGGCGGCGGTGCGACGATGCCGCCGGCGGAGGTCAGCGGTGCGCGCTGGCGCGTCGACAGGCATTCGAACAGGTCGCCCGCGCGCACCGGGCGGATCATCTGGTAGGCCACGCCGGCTTCGCGCCGCTGGACCGGGTCGGCAGCCTGGTGGTCGGTGGAAATCAGCAGGATGCGGGTCAAGCGCGTGGCCGGGTCGGCCTTGATGCTGGCCGCCAGCGCCAGGCCGCTGGTGCGCTGCAGGTTCATGTCGAGCACCGCCACCTCGTACGGGGTGCCGTTGCGGGCGGCCTCGGTGAGGTGGTCGACGGCTTCCTGCGCGGAGCGCGCGATGCTTGTCCGCACCTGCCAGGATGTGAGCTGCTGCTCGAGTTCTGCGCAGCTGGCCGCTTGTTCGTCGACGATCAACACGCGTAATCCTTCGATGGTGTACAGCGCGATGCCGGGTTCGTCCGGGTCCACCCGGCGCTTGTCGAACGGTACGGTGAACCAGAAAATCGAGCCTTGTGCCAGGGCATTGTCGACACCAATTCTGCCGCCCATTAACTCGACCAGCTGCTTGGATATCGCCAGGCCGAGCCCGGTGCCGCCGTACTGGCGGGTGGTGGAGCTGTCGGCCTGCGAGAAGGCTTCGAAAATGCGGGTGCGCGCCTCGCGCGAGACGCCGATGCCGGTGTCGTGCACCTCGAAGCGCAGTGTGACCGACTGCGGCTCCTCCGCCACGATCTGTACCCTGGCCAGGATGTTGCCGCGGTCGGTGAACTTGAGGGCGTTGCCGAGCAGGTTGGCCATGATCTGGCGCAGCCGGTTGGGATCGCCGCAGATGGCGATCGGGATGTCGTTGGCGATGGCGAAGTCGAGCGCGATGCCCTTGGCCTGGGCCTGCGGCGTGTAGACGGTGTTGATGTCGTCCAGCATGTCCCACAGGTTGAAGTTGATGTACTCGACGCTCAGCTTGCCGGCCTCGATCTTGGAAAAGTCGAGGATGTCGTTGATGATCACCAGCAGGTGCTCGCCGGAACGCTTGACCAGCTTGGTGAAGTTGCGCTGGGTTTCATTCAGCGCGGTGCCGAGCAGCATCTCCGTCATGCCCAGCACACCATTCATCGGGGTGCGGATTTCATGGCTCATGGTAGCCAGGAAGGCGCTCTTGGCGCGGCTGGCGGCCTCGGCGGCGTTCTTGGCCTTCTCCAGCTGCTCGGTGCGCACGCTGACCTGGCGCTCCAGCTCGTCGCGGTGGTTGGTCAGCGCCGTGCCGCGGCCCTCGATCTGGGCCAGCATGTTGTTGATGCTGTCGATCAGGGTGCCCAGTTCGTCGGTGCGTTCGTGCTGGATGCGCAGGCTGTAATTCTGGCTGGCGGACACTTTCTGCGCCGCATTGATCAGCTTGGCGACGGGATCGGCGATGCTGCCCTTGAAGCGGTTGGCCAGCAGCAGCGCCACCGCCAGCGAGCATCCCATCGCCACCGCGATCACGGACAGGCTCTTCAGCACGTCGGCCCACATGTTGGTGAGGTCGGCCTCGATCATCACGATGCCCACCTGCTGGTTGGCGGCGGGAATCGAACGGTACAGGCGCATGCGGGTGGACCAGAAGGTGCTGCCTTGCGCGTTGGCGGCCGCCAGCGCGTGCTCGTCGTTGTCGATCTCCTCAACTAGTTCGTCTTCCTGTTCCAGCTGGTCGGCCGGTAGGTAGCGCGCGAACGGCTTGCCGTGGCGGTCGTACAGGATGGCGTCGGAAATTTCCACTTTGGCCTTCAGGGCCGACAGGGTCGCCTGGGCCTGCTTGCGGTTCTTGAACAGGAGGGCGTCGACACTGTTGGCGCCGATGACGCCCGCAAACGAGGACAGTTGCATGCCCTCGTCCTTGCGGTGATTCAGCACCGAGGTGACGGCGAATGCGATGAACACGAACAGCAAGGCGGTGCCCGTCGACATCAGCGAAATGATGGTCAGCTTGTGGTTCAGGCTCGATCGCTCGAAGTTCAGCATGGATGACCTTGCGTCGGCACGTCGGAAAGCGCGGATCGGTTAATACTTTCGCTACGATAAATCTTGCAATTCCATCAGGAAAAAGATAACGGTAAAGATTCATACAAGCGTTGAGCGGGCGCAAACGAGGCGGGAGCGGGCCGTACAAGGGCGAAAAAAAAGGACATCCGAAGATGTCCTTGTTCTCGTGCCACGCCCGCTAACAGCAGCCGCCGCTTCGGGCGCTTCCGTAGCGCGCCTCCTGCCGCTCGCGGAAAAACTCCTCGTAGCTCATCATGGGCTGGCCCGGGTGGGTCGTTTCCATGTGGGTCACGTAGGTGTCGTATTCGGGCAAGCCGACCATCAGGCGCATGCTCTGCCCGAGGTATCGGCCTGCCTGTGCCAGCTTGTCGAACACGGCCTGTCCTTACGCCACCGTCGGCGCGAACGGGGTTTCGTTGGCGCTTGGATGCGTTTGCCTCCAGGCCACCATCGCGGTGCGCACGCCGAACACCAGCACCGACAGCACAACCACCATGAAGAACATCGACAGGCCGGCATCGATATAGTCGTTGAACACGATGCGTTCCATCTGTTCCATGCTCTTGGCCGGTGCCAGCACGATGCCCTGGTCGATTGCCGTCTGGAATTTTTCAGCGTGCGCCATGAAGCCAACCTTCACGTTTTCGCTGAAGATCTTCTGCCAGCCGGCTACCAGGGTGCAGATCAGCAGCCAAACCGTCGGCACCAGCGTCACCCAGGCGAACTTCGCGCGCTTCATCTTGAACAGCACGCAAGTGGCGAGGATCAGCGCGATGCCGGCCAGCATCTGGTTGGCGATGCCGAACAGCGGCCACAAGGTGTTGATGCCGCCCAGCGGATCGACCACGCCCTGGTACAGGAAGTAACCCCAGGCCGCAACGCACAGGCCGGTAGCGGTCAGGTTGGCCACCAGCGAATCGGTGCGCTTGAACGAAGGTACGAAGGCGCCCATCAGGTCTTGCAGCATGAAGCGGCCGGCGCGGGTGCCCGCATCGACGGCGGTCAGGATGAACAGCGCTTCGAACAGGATCGCGAAGTGGTACCAGAAGGCCATCATCGCCTTGCCGCCGATAACTTCCGACAGGATGTTCGCCATGCCGACCGCGAGGGTAGGCGCGCCACCGGCGCGCGAGATGATGCTCGACTCGCCGACATCCTTGGCGGTCTGGGTCAGCATTTCCGGAGTGACGTAGAAGCCCCACTGCGAAATAGCCGCCGCTGCCGATTCGGCGGTGGTGCCGATGATCGCCGCCGGGCTGTTCATGGCGAAATAGATGCCTGGTTCGATGGTCGATGCCGCCACCAGGGCCATGATCGCCACGAAGGATTCCATCAGCATCGCGCCATAGCCGATGAAGCGGGCGTGCTGCTCATTTTCAATCATCTTCGGCGTGGTGCCGGAAGAAATCAGCGCGTGGAAGCCGGACACGGCGCCGCAGGCGATGGTGATGAACAGGAACGGGAACATGTTGCCCGACCACACTGGGCCACTACCATCGATAAACTGGGTAATCGAAGGCATCTTCATTTGCGGCGCGACGAGCAGGATACCGATGGCCAGGCCGACGATGGTGCCGATCTTCAGGAAGGTGGACAGGTAGTCGCGCGGCGCCAGCAGCAGCCACACGGGAATGACGGAGGCGACGAAGCCGTAGCCGATCAGCATCCAGGTCAACTGGGTGCCGGTGAAGTCGAACAGCGGCGCCAGGGCTGGGGTTTCCTGCACCCACTGGCCGCCGAAGATGGCGAGCATCAGCAGTACGAAGCCGATCAGCGACACTTCGCCCACGCGGCCGACGCGCCAGTAGCGCGAATACAGGCCCATGAACAGTGCGATAGGAATGGTGGCGATGACGGTGAAGCTGCCCCATGGCGAATGGGTCAGCGCCTTCACCACGATCAGCGCGAGCACCGCCAGGATGATGACCATAATCATGAAGGTGCCAAGCAGGGCGATCAGGCCGGGAATCTGGCCAAGTTCAGACTTGATCAGGTCGCCGAGCGAGCGGCCGTCGCGGCGCATCGAGATGAACAGGATGATGAAATCCTGCACCGCGCCGGCGAACACGACGCCTGCGAGGATCCACAGCATGCCTGGCAGGTAGCCCATCTGGGCGGCGAGCACCGGGCCGACCAGCGGGCCGGCGCCGGCGATGGCCGCGAAGTGGTGGCCGAACAGCACGTTCTTGTTGGTCGGTACGTAGTCCAGGCCGTCGTTGTTGCGGTAGGCCGGGGTCTGGCGCTTGCCGTCCAGAGCGAGTACTTCCTTCGCGATGAACAGGCTGTAGAAGCGATAGGCGATCAGATAGACGCAGACCGCGGCGGCAATTATCCAGATTGCGTTGATCGATTCACCGCGCTTGAGTGCGATGAACGCGAGCGAACCAGCGCCCACGACCGATAGCGCAGCCCAACCGAGCTGGCTGATAAGACGTTTCATGTGTGACTCCTCCAAGGATTGTCGGGCACCGCTTGGGCGCCGGTCGAGCGGCCGGCTTGAATTGGTGCAGCGTGCCCGGAAGTATTGGAGAACGCACCACTATGGACAAGCGCACAACTACGCAAGGTGGCTACGTACTTCTACGTACACAAGAATGGAGGAAGGCACGTAGAATCCTGTATAGACATACAAAGATAGGCACGCGGAATGAAATTACGGCAGAAGGTCATATTCCTTGCGATCACCCCGCTGATACTGGCGCTGTGCGCGATCGCGCTGTTCGTGCGCCACCAGGCTGTGTCGCTGGCGCAGGAACAGCGCGCGACTATCCAGCAGGCCTACCTGGCGACCAAGGAAGCGGAGCTGAAACATTACGTGAGCCTGGCCTCGCGTTCCATCGCGCACCTTTATGATTCAGGGCGCACCGACATGGCCACGCAGGACGAAGCCAAGCGCATTCTCGCCAGCCTGAGCTTTGGCGACGACGGTTATTTCTTCGTCTACGACATGAAGGGCAGGAACCTGATGCACCCGCGCCAGCCGGAACTGGTGGGGCGCGACCTGTGGGAGCTGCGCGACGCCTCCGGCGTGCCGACCATCCAGCGCCTGATCCACCGGGCGCAGGCGGGCGGCGGGTTCCAGGTGTACACCTGGGTCAAGCCGTCCACCCACCAGGACGGGCTCAAGCTCGGTTACGTGATCCCGATGGAAAAGTGGGGCTGGATGATGGGCACCGGCATCTACCTGGACGACGTCGACGCGGCGCTGGCCAAGGTGGATGCGCAACAGTCGCAGAGCATCCGCAGTACGATGACGTGGATCGCGGTGATGGCGATCGTCAGCGCGCTGGCCGTGGCGGTGGGCGGGCTGGTGCTGAACATCAGCGAACTGCGGGTGGCCGACGCCAAGCTCAAGGCGCTGGCGCAGCGCGTGGTGGAATCGCAGGAGCAGGAGCGGGCGCGGCTGTCGCGCGACCTGCATGACGGCATCAGCCAGTGGCTGGTGTCGATCAAGCTGCAGATCGAGGCCGGCATCATCCGGCTTGCGGGCAATGCGGAACAGCAGCAGAAGGCGCGCGCCGGCCTGGAGCATACGGCGGACCAGCTGAAGGACGTGCTGGGCGAGGTGCGGCGGATTTCGCACGATTTGCGGCCGGCCATCCTCGACGACCTTGGGCTGGCGGCCGCGCTCGACCACCTGGCGCAGGAGTTCAGCGAGCATTGCGGCATGCCTGTCGATTTTTCGGCGGAGGGCAGCATGGACGGCCTGCCTGACGTTGCGAATACCGTACTGTTCCGCATCGCGCAGGAATCGCTGACCAATATCGAACGGCATGCGCATGCGCACAAGGTCGACATGGCGCTGGAACGGAAGGGCACGACGATCACCCTGACCGTGCGCGACGACGGCGGCGGCTTCGATCCGCAGCGCGTGGCGCTGCATCCCAAGCGCGGCATCGGGCTGCGCAACATGATGGAAAGGATGGAAGCCATCGGCGGACGGCTGGACATCGATTCCTCGGAAACCGGCACATCGGTGCGGGCGACAATTGACACGAACAGGTGGGCGACATGACGACGGAAGCAATCAGGATCATGCTGGTGGACGACCATCCGCTGGTGCGCGACGGACTGCGCGCACGGTTGGAGTCGGTGCCGAATTTCAGCGTAGTGGCGGAGGCCGGCGGCGCCGACGAGGCGCTGCACCAGGCCGGCGCCGGCGACGTCGACCTGGTCCTCATGGACATCAACATGCGCGGCACCAACGGCATCGAGGCGACCGCGCGGCTGTGCGCGGCGTATCCGAAAATTGCGGTGCTGATCCTGTCGATGCACGACAAGCTGGAATACGTGACGCAGGCGATGCAGGCGGGCGCGCGCGGTTATGTGCTGAAGGATGCGCCGGGCAAGGACATCGTGCTGGCGATCGAGACAGTGATGTCGGGCGGGATCTACTACAGCGCCGCGCTGGCGAAGCAACTGGCGCATCCGATGGTGCAGGACAACCAGCTGACGGTGCGCGAGCAGGAAGTGCTGCAGCACATTGCCAACGGCCAGTCGAACAAGCAGATCGCGCGCGAGCTGGACCTGTCGGTGCGCACGGTGGAAACGCACCGGCTGAACATCAAACGCAAACTGAACATCGAAGGGCAGGCGGAACTGATCAAATTCGCGGTGCAGCACGCGAGTTTTCAGATGGGACGCTGAGGCGGGGCGCGCGGCACGAACCAGCTCCTGCCCATGTGGCAATGATTTCTGTATAATGCTGGCCTGCAGGAAGCGTGGCCGAGTGGTTGAAGGCACCAGTCTTGAAAACTGGCGACGGGTTAAACTGTTCGTGAGTTCGAATCTCACCGCTTCCGCCAATAAAAACAAGCACTCACGGGTGTATCTCTGGTCTGCCAGCGTGGCACCAGCAAATGTTGCAGTAAGCCGAAGGTAAGCACCAAAGCCAACGCCACGTATGGCGAAGTAAAACAAGGGACTAACCACAGCATGGCAGAGCACTTTCACTATCCTCCCGAGGTGTTCAATCTGCTGGTGGATACGATCCCGCTCCTCTGCCGGAGCAAGCAAGACGTTGTTCTGTTCCTTCAGGGTGCTGGGGTCGCCCAAGACGATCTCGCAGAAGTCTCCCGCACCGTCCGGACCGACCGCAGCGCCATCAACAAATACGAGATCGTACGTAACGTGCTCACGAAAGTGAATGCGCGGGGCGATAGTGGGCTTCGCCCGCGCCGCGAGATCATCAAGCGCGTCACCGAATTCGATAACTTCGACACCTGCTGGGACAGCGACCGACTCAAGGCCAAGGGACTTGTCTCTGAGTTAAGCAAGACGGTCAACGTAAAAGATTCCTTCACGCGCATGAAGCAAGAGCGCGACGCCGAGCGAGAGCAGGTGCTTGCACGTCAGCGTGACGAGCAGGCAGCGGCAGCCGCGAAGCGCGCCAGAATCGAAGGTGTGAGCAAGCGGCTCTTCTCCTTGTTCGCGATGGACGACAAGCCCCAGGCGCGGGGAAAGCTGCTTGAAGTCGTGCTGAACGATCTGTTCAAGGCATATGGCATCCACATCCGCGAAGACTTTCGCCGTAAAGACCCCGACTCGGGCACAGTCCTAGAGCAAATTGATGGGGTGATCGAGCTCGATGGAGCCATTCATCTGGTCGAAATGAAGTGGCTCAACGCCCCAGTAGGCATGGGTGAATTCTCACCCCATCTCAGCCGCCTGTTCATGCGGGCGAACGCACACGGTATCTTCATTGCGACGAACGGCTACACGGAGTCCGTGGTTACCGAATGCAAGAACGCACTGAACCTCAAGACGATCTTCCTGTGCTCGTTGCAGGAGTTCGTGATGCTGCTTCAACGGCAAGGTGATCTGGTTGCGCTGCTTAAAAAGAAGTCACAAGCAGCCATCGTTGATAAAAATCCATTCTTTGAGATTTTGGCGTGACTCCGGTCCCCAATCTGCGCTGGTACTCAACTGTCAGTGAGCAACGACATATGCCAGTCAGATGCCCTCATGCCTCGACCCGCTCCTGCCCACGTTACTATCAGAGCCTGTCGCAGACAGTTAGCAGGCTAGACCGAATAATTCAGGGTTACTCGTTCCTTGCTTGTCGTAGGGATACAGAATTATGAGCGAAACGAAACGAAACGTGTCGAGCGAGTGCTTAGGTTTGATTTGAATGCGATGCGGGAGCGAGCATGCGTTGGCGTGCGCCGTGCCGCCGCTTTTCTCGGTTTATCAGAGCGCCTCTTGGAGGGGGAATTTCCTAGCTCGCTGACACTCGGTCGAAGCATCAAACGGCAGTTCCTTCCCGATCCCTTCCCCGATGAGCATGTCCCCGAACTGCGCGAGAACTGGAGAGCTTGGATCATCGGAAATGCCCTGCGGGAGCTAGATCAGTTTCTCAGCCTCTATTTGGATGTGGCGTATGACATGGTACAGCAGGCGAAATTGGTATCTGGCGAGAATCCGGCGCATCATCAGTGGAAGCGGATTGATAGGCAGACCAATGTCGCGGACAAACACAAGCTTGTTCTCGAAGTGGCGAAGAGATTTATACACCCGCACATTGGGGATCAAGACTGCCTCGTCTCGCTGAGCATGGCAAGGAATTGCCTGTCCCACGACTTGGGCATTGTGACGCAGAAGCGCGCTACTAATGGTGAACTTGCGGTGCGCTGGCTTGCCATACGCACGCTGATTGAGCAAGGCGACAAGGCAATAGATCTGGACGCGGTAGAGTTTCCTATTGAGCTTGACCCCAATGGCCCGGAAGGAAGGGTGCTTGCAAAAATTGAGATCGTGGAGAGGAAGTTTGCTCTCGGCGACCACATCAGGTTCACTCCCGACGATCTGCTCGGAATATGTTTGTTCTATCAAATCGTGATTGACCGAGTGACGCAAGCAGTTCAGGAATACGCGCAAGAATGCGGTGTCATTTTCAAGCAGGCGGAGCCATCTTCTGCAGGGGAACTGAAGAGGGGGCCGCCCCTGAGCCTTCCCCTCATATTTCGTACGTCTCGAGCATGGACCCGAGCTCGTTCAACGCTTCGGCGATTTGACGTCGCGTTAAGAGTGCCGAGCTGTGATATTGCAGCCAGTGGCGCGCTAGCGACAGGATGGATAGGGTGGCAGCCGCTTTCTTGCGACTGCCATAGTGAACAGCGAACCCGTTGCGGCGTACGGCCAAGCCGATCAGCCACAGCGCGAACGCAAGCAGCGATGCGATGAGCAACAAGATGGTGAGTCGATGTGGCTTGCGTGTTTGGCTGCTGCTGAGCCCCATTCCCCATTGGGAGCTTTTGAGGTCGCGGAACGTCTGCTCGATCTGCATGCGGCCCTGGTACAAATTACTAACCTTCTAGAAAGTAAAGCAATTAGCCGGCATACTGGCACTCGGGTTGCCTGAAGAACGATTTGACCAGTGCTGGCAATTTCTGAAGGCGCCGTAGCGCGCCGATAGCGAGCTTTTTCATGTCGTCCTTGGATTGCACGAATTGCTTGCTGACTTGGCGCTTCACGTGAGCCCATACTTGCTCGTCCGGATTCAGGTGTGGCGAGTACGGCGGCAGGTAGAACAACTTGAGATTGCCCTTGAGGCTGTCGACATAGTCCTTGATCAGCTTGGCTTTATGAATCGAATGCCCATCGACAACGACAAAGACCGGCTTGGTTGCACCGATCATCAGGCGCTTGAGGAATTCTTTGAATACCGGGGCGTTCACGGGACCTTCATGAATCATGAATTGAATATCGCCACGTGGGCTCACGGCAGAAATCATGTTGAAGGAAAAGCGACGCCCGGTCACGGCGACCACGGGCGTTTCACCAATCGGTGCCCAAGTCGTGCCAGTGTGGTAGTCGGATCGAATACCAGCCTCGTCGGCGAAATAGATCGTGGCGCCAGCAGCCTGCGCTTCCGCTTTGATGGCCGGATAGGTTTCGCTTTCCCACTGTTTGACCAGCACGGGATCTTGCTGCCACGCTTGATAAAGCGGCTTCTGAGTCGAGAAGCCGAGCAACTTCATGACGCGCCTAACGGATTCGAGCGACAAGGATTTGCCGAACTCGCGGTTGATCAATTCGCGCAACAGCGACAAGGTCCACAGGCCAAATTCAAACTTGAACTGTTGGGGAGTATTGTCCTTTACCGCCTGCGCGATCCAGCGCATTTCTTCGGCACTGACCTTCGGCGGACGACCTGGGATCGGTTTGGCCAGAAGGGCATTCTGACCACCCTCGGCGAACTTCGCGAGCCAGCGGAATATTGCGTATTCCGGTCAACGTGACCGCTGATTCCGGTCTATCGTGACCGCTGCGCATTCGATGATGTTACGCGTTCAAATTGTAAGGGCTGCGGTCACGATAGGTCGATATTTTTCTCCTTTTTAGTGTTTTTAGGTCGCTGGGCACGCAGCGAGTCCCCGGTCAGCGTGAAGCGATGGTTGCGCTGCATGACGCGGTCCAAGATGGCGTCGGCGATGGTGGCGTCGCCGATCCAGGCATGCCAGTGTTCGACCGGCAGCTGACTGGTGATGATCGTCGCTTTGCTGCCGGCCCGGTCGTCAATGATCTCGAGCAGATCGGAACGCGTCATGCTGTCGATCGAGCCCATTGCCCAGTCGTCCAGCACAAGGACATCAGGCTTGGCCAGTTGGAGCAGCCATTTGCCGAAGGCACCGCTGCCGTGCCGGATGCGCAGTTCTTCCTGCAAGCGGGGTACACGCTGGTAGAACGCGCTGTAGCCACGTCGGCAGGCGTACTGCGCCAGCGCGCAGGCCAGCCACGACTTGCCGGCGCCGGTGGGGCCGGTGATCAGGACACTGTGACCAGCGCTGACCCACTCGCCCAGGGCAAGGCTCATCACCTCGCGGCGGTCGATGCCGCGCCCTGATCTTGCATCGATATCTTCAATTGCAGCTTGCCCGTACTTGAGGTGCGCGTTCTTCAGCAGCCGCACCAGCTTGCGGTCGTTGCGTGCGTGGACCTCGCGGTCGATCAACAACGCCACGCGTTCTTCGAAGCTCAACGCGGCCATGCCAGGTTGTGCCAGTTGTTCTTCCAGGCCGGCCGCCAGGCCGTCCAGTTTCAGTGAGCGCAGTTGCGCCAAGGTTGTGTGCATCATCATCTCGTCATTCCTCATTGGTAGTAGCCAGGTCCGCGGACATGGACATGGTCGGGGCTAACCCAATCGCCAGCGGTGGTCGGCGCGCTCTGGTCGCGGTTGTTGGTAAGGATGTCGCGTACGTGGCGGTACTGGCAGGCGCCGATCTGCAGGGCCAGCATGCACGCCGCCTCAAGCCGTACCTTGCCGTAGCGCTTAGCCAGCGACAGCAGGCCAAGGCAGGCGCGGTAGCCATGCTCCGGATGCTTGTTCTCGGCCATCAGCCGCGTCACCGCCTCGGCCGTCGCCGGGCCGATGCTTTTCCCCCAGTGGATCAGCCGCGTCGGCGTCCACTCCATGTGAGCGCGATGCGCGGCAGGCATGTGCGTGGTCGTCGTGGTGAAGCCGCCTTGGCGGCTGTTGCGGGCATGGCTGGCGACGCGCTGTCCCCTATGCATCAGCTCCACCACTGCGGTCGTGATACGTGCCTCGAGCACCTGCCCGACCAGCGAGTGCGGTACGCTGTAGCGGTGGCGCTCGACCTCGACGTGGTAGTCGATGTGCACCTTGACCGTCTTGAAGTGCGCCATCTCGTAACGCTGTAGCGGCAGCGGTAGCAAGGCTGGTGCATCGATCTCGGCGAAGGTGCTGGCGCGGCTGCCTGGCAGTTTCTGGAACAGCTTTTCGTTGAGCCGTGTGAGCAACGGCGCCATAGCCTGATTGACCTCGTGCACGCTGTCGAACTGCTGGTGACGCAGGCGCGCCATGATCCAGCGCTCGACGATCTGCACCGCCGATTCGGCCTTGGCCTTGTCTTGCGGGTGGCGCGGACGGGCCGGCAGGATTGAAGTGCCGTAGTGGCGCGCGAAGTCGAGCACCGTGTCGTTGCTGCGCGGTTCGTAGCGGTTGGCGTCGGTGATCATCGCCTTTGGATTGTCCGGCACGATCAGCTGCGGTTATCAGCAGGACCGAATAATGTGAAGGAGTCCCAATCTTGCCTTGCCTGACCGGCGTTGACGGCGATTCTCCTTCACATTATTTTTGAGAGTGCAATCCTTGGAAGACGATCAACTGTCCAAGGGGACACATCATGTCGGATCATCAATCGAGTCACGCGAAACTGCTGGCGCAATTCGCGGAACACCTGGCGAAAGAAAGATATAGCTCAGTTCACGTGGAGCGCTACCTTGCAGTCGCCGGCAAGTTCCTTCGTTATTTGAAGAAGCGAGCCATCCTTGTCGAATCCGCGCAACCGTTGCACGTAACGATGTACGTGAAATGTGAATTGAAGCGCTTCGGTCGCAACCATGGCCATGCGCCAATAACCTTTGATAGTTGGCGCTCCTCGCACACCAGCGGCATCAACCATTTTCTACGATTCGTCAGAGGGACGTGGCCGCCCAGTGATTTGGCGACTTGTACAAGTGACGCTTTCGCGCAAATTCTGACGGAATTTGCGCGATGGCTCCGTGAAGTGCGCGGGCTGGCAGCAGAAACGACCGGCGACCTTTTCGCCGAAGGGAAGCGATTCCTGACTTGGTATGCGGAGCGCACACACACCGATAGTCTGTCTGAAATGACCGTCGACGACATCGATGACTACCTTCGAGTCCGAGCCCCTTCATTACGACGCGTTACGCGCAAGGGCGTCTCGCAGCGCTTGCGCTGCTTCATGCGCTTTGCGCATGCCACGGGCAGAACCACCCGCAATTTCGCGTCTTGCGTACTTGCTCCGACAATCTATGCCGACGAGGGAATTCCCTCGGTGTTGCGTCCAGACGAAATAAGCACTGTCCTGAATACGACCGGCAAGGATCGTTCATCGAAAGGACTGCGCGACTATGCCATCTTGACGATTCTGTCGGCGTACGGACTGCGCGCAGGAGAAGTCACGCATCTTCGGTTGGACGATATCGATTGGCGTACCGACACGGTCTTGGTGCGCCATACCAAGACCAATGCCCAAACGGTCTTGCCGCTGTTGCCTGCCGTAGGAGAGGCGCTGCTTGCATATTTGCGAGCGCGCCCAAAAACGGATACCCGTGAAATATTCATCCGCGCCTGGGCTCCCTACCAAGGCTTTAGCAGCGGATCCAGTCTTTATTCGGTGATCCGCGACCGGCTAGAAGAGGCCGGTGTGCAGCCGGCCGGCAAACGGGGGCCGCATACGTTCCGACACGCACGCGCCATTAGTCTGCTTCGTGCCGCAGTGTCGCCGAAGATTATTGGCGACCTGTTGGGACATCGATCATCGCTCTCAACAAGAGCATACCTCAAGCTCGCCACTGCAGATTTACGTGCCGTGGCCTTGGAAATACCCGGATGGGAGAATCGTTCATGAGAACCTGGCCAGGCACAGATGATGACAGCATCAATCGTCATTTACAGCAACTACAAGTGCGCCGCCCTCGCACTATCATTGTTTACCGATGCATTCTCGTCGGCTTTCAGCGCTTCGTCATCAAGCACAAATGTGAATCCCCGGTAAGGCAACTGACAATAGAAGCATGGCTGCATGATCGTGCAACGCAATGGCCGATGCATCTTGTGCTCCATCGAACACGCATCGTCGACCGGTTCCTTGATTTCCTCGCGAACGAGGGGACGATTCCAGCCAACCCTCTGTTTCAACTTAGAGTCCGCTACGGCCAGCGAACGTCAATGCCGGTTGTTCGGGCGCTGCTGGCGCCCAAGCCCGAAGAGGCGCTCGAAATGCTACGTCCACAGCCGCATTTCGCAAGTTTCCTTGGTGATCTCATGCGCCATCACATTGAACTCATGCAAGCGCTCGGCGAGCGCTATGACACGCAAGCGGCGCGCTTTCTGCGCTTTGATCGGTTCCTTCAAGGGCGATTGGATTTGACAGGGCAGCCACTGGCGATCTTGTTGCGGCAATGGGCAATCGCGAACCCCACACTCGAACATGCATGGGAATGCGATGAACTCGGGCGCAATCTCGCCAAAGCTTGGCGTCGTGTCGATCCGACCATTGTCATGCCCAGTCCGGATCGGCGTCTGAAATGTCAGGTCGAACGGCAGCGGCGGCAGCCGTACATCTACACCCCGGAAGAAATCCGACATCTGCTGGATGTCGCCCTCCAGTTTCCGTCCCCGCGCGCGACGCTCCGCCCACTCACGCTATACACGATGCTTGTTCTTGCCTATTGCGCTGGACTCCGGGTCAGTGAAATCGTGCACCTAGATCTGGGTGACGTCAATCTGAAAGACGGCGAGATCGCCATTCGCGACACCAAGTTCTTCAAATCGAGAACGCTGCCACTGACCCACAGCGCTCTTGCCGCACTTGGCGAATACCTTGACGCGAGGCGGATGGCTGGGGCACCACAGCATGGCTCGTCCGGACTGTTCTGGCACGAACAACATGCGGGACGCTACTCACATGTGATGACCGAGAAGCTGCTGGTTCGCGTGCTGCGTTTCGCCGGCATGAAGCCTGAAACGGGACGCGTAGGACCGCGTATCCACGATCTTCGGCACGCCTTCGTCGTCAACCGAATGCTCACATGGTACCGCGAAGGAATCAATCCTCAAACGCGGCTGCCTTACCTCGCCACCTATCTGGGTCACAAGGACATCAACTCGACGCTGGTTTACCTGACGATCACGCAAGAACTGCTGCAGCAGGCGAGTGGGCGGTTCCGTGCTTTCGGAGCGCACAACCTGCATGCAGATGAAGGAGAACGGTGATGAGACCGATCGATCCATTACCAGGATTGCTGCGCGCCTTCTTTTACGAACGACTGGTCGAGCAACGTAATGTCTCCGTCAATACGGTTCGATCCTACCGCGACACGTGGCGGTTGTTTCTGCGTCATACCGCCGCCTGTCACAAACGGACCGTGGCGCAGCTCATCCTGGCTGAACTTACCGCCGACGACGTGACTGCCTTTCTGAAACATAGCGAGCAAGAACGCCATGTCTCGATCGGCACACGCAACTGCCGGCTCGCTGCGTTGCGCAGCTTCTTCTCTTTCGTGGCGGAGCGAGAGCCGCCTGCTGCCGCGCAGTGTGCCGATGTGCTGCGCATCCCGACAAAGAAGGCTCCCATACCCGCCCCATGCTATCTCGAATCGAATGAGGTGGCGGCAATTCTGGCCCAGCCTGATCGAACGTGCATCGAGGGGCAGCGTGACCATGCCCTGCTGTCCTTCCTGTATAACACTGGCGCGCGCATTCAGGAGGCGCTTGATGTTTGTCCAG
>NZ_QYUP01000106.1 GCF_003590855.1 Massilia cavernae | reverse complement strand
TTCGACCACGTTCCGCTCAGCGAAGGAAAGACCTCGCAATTCCGCCTGACGCGCGAACGCTTCCAGATCAACCCGGCCCGCGCTTACGCTTGTGGCGATGAGTACAAGGACTTTTACGCCGCGATCAACACCGGCATGCATCCGTTCATGGTGTCGTACGGATTCGAGGACCACGACCGCCTGATCGAGAAGTTCGCCGTGCCCGATGAAGTTATTTCGCGAACCCCCGCCGACCTGTGCCGGCGCGTCTGCAATGCGCTCGACCTGGCCGACCTCGGGGCGCCCGCTCCGGCCCTCAAAATCGCCGGAGCCTGATCAGCGCGAGCTCACTCAGTAAGAATACGTGAACAGCAGGGTGCTAACGCCGGTGAACACCCAGTAGTCCACTGGGGCTCCGACGATCCAGTGCTTATGCCAGGGGATGAACTTTGGATGAAACCGTTTCCATCCAAAGGCGGGATTCACGATAAACCATAAGAAGTCCTCGACGATCCAGAACACCATCATCGAGGCCAGGATGCGCGCCTCGATCTGCCAGGACCATTCGCCCATGAAGAAGACGGGAAAATGGAAGAACAGGCCGATGAACGAAAGTACCCAGGCGTGGTAGCCGGTCATCGCACGCCCACCCCAGAAGATATCGAGCAGCCAGTGCTTTTCGATGCGCCAGGTCGGCAGGTTGGCCGCCCACCCGGATTCGCCCTCGATCTGTATTTCCGCCTTCGCAAAGAAAAAGGCAAGGACGACCACGAATCCGAGCGTGGACAGCAGTTGCATGAGATCGGAGGCTGGCGTGTTCATTCTGTCGTCTTTCGAAGTATGGTTGCAAGGACCCGGCTGGCAGCGGCGGGGTTCCCGAGCGCCTGCGCTTTCACGCGCATGTCTTCCAGCTTGGACGGATGCGCAAGCAGATGGCCGATCCGGTATTCAAGCGTCAGCAGGTCGAAGGCCTTGAGGGCGGCGCCGCGCTCAAGCAGGAAATTGGCGTTCTGTTCTTCCTGTCCGGGGATCGGTGCGATTACGACCATCGGCAAGCCGATCGCCAGCGATTCGGATGTCGTCAGTCCGCCCGGCTTGGTCACCACCAGGTCGGAGCACGTCATCAGCCGCTCGATCGTGTCGGTATAGCCCTGTGGCGACAGGCGGCCGGGATGGCGGGCGGCGAGTTCGCGCAGGGACGCCAGGACGGCATCGTCGCGGCCGGCCATCGCGATGATCTGGAAGTCTCCCGGCGCCCGCAGCAAGTGTTCGGCGATCTGCGTCACGGTGCCGAAGCCCGCGCCGCCGCCCATCAGCAGGATTGTTTTCCGGTTCGGCGAAAGCCCGAGTTCGCGGGCGCAGCCGGCCTTGTCGATGTGGTCGGAGAAGGCGGGCATGATTGGAATGCCGGTGACATGGATGCGGTCCGGCGGGACGCCGTGCTGGCGCAGGCGGAACGCCACCTCTTCGTTGGGTGCGAAATAACCTGCCATGTGCTGGTGCACCCACATGCGGTGCAAATCGAAATCGGTTACCTGTACCCACACCGGGCAGCGCACGGCGCCCACGGTAATCAGGTGCGAGAGGAGATCGGCCGGCAGGAAATGGGTGCAGACGATCAGGTCCGGCGAGGAATGTGCGATTTCACGGCGGAAGCGGGCGCCGTCTTGTGCCTGTTCGCCCAGCCCCAGGCAAAACGGCGGCCAGGCCGCCGTTGCGGCGCTGGGCCGAACGCAGGAACAGCGCCCCGCTTCCGCCGTGAAATCGCACATTCCTCGCCGGACCTGATCGTCTGCACCCATTTCCTGCCGGCCGATCTCCTCTCGCACCTGATTACCGTGGGCGCCGTGCGCTGCCCGGTGTGGGTACAGGTAACCGATTTCGATTTGCACCGCATGTGGGTGCACCAGCACATGGCAGGTTATTTCGCACCCAACGAAGA
>NZ_QYUP01000105.1 GCF_003590855.1 Massilia cavernae | reverse complement strand
GGCGGCGCACCGGCGGCCAGCCGTTCGCGCGCAAAGATGTAGCGCTGGGTGACGCTCCAGCCGCAGCCGCCGTGTTCAAGCGGCCAATTCGGCGCGGCCCAACCCTTGGCGTGCAGGATGCGTTGCCATGCCAGCGACGCTTCGTGTTCACCGTACACGCTGGTCATGCATTGTCCGGCGGCCCGCAGTTCGTCCGTCAGGTGCTGGGCCAGGAAGGACCGCACCTCATCGCGAAAGGCGAGTTCGGCATCGCTCCACGTCAGTTCCATATGCGCCCCAAGGGCGTTGTCTGCTTCGGACATTGGTCTTAACCCGTCGATAGATGACTGCAATGATCAGCGCACGCGCGGCAACGTGGCGGCGGCGTCCTTGTACTGCTTGCGCAGCGCGACCTTCGACAGCTTGCCGGTAGCCAGGCGCGGCAAGGGCTGGTCCAGCACCACCACGTAGCGCGGGACCTTGTAGTCGGCGAGCCGGGCGCAACAGTGAGCCACCAGCAGTTCGACCGCGACCGGCACATCGGCGTAGACCACGGCCATCGGCGTTTCTCCGAACTTCTCGTCGGCGGCGGCGATGACCGCCACTTCCCGGATGCCCGCGTAGGCGCCGACGGCGCGCTCGACCTCGGCTGCCGAAATGTTCAGGCCGCCGGAAATGATGATGTCCTTCTTGCGGTCGACAAAGGTCAACAAGCCGTCCTCGTCGAGTACCCCGATGTCGCCCGTGTGGAGCCAGCCAGCGCGCAGAACATCGGCCGTCGCCTCGGGGTTGTTCCAGTAGCCGAGCATCATGCCTGGTCCCCGCAGCAGGATCTCGCCGGGCTGGCCGGGCGGGCAGGACTGGCCATCGTCGCCGACCACCCGGATGTCGGTATAGACGCCGCCACGGCCACATTTTTCGGGCTGGTCGCGCGCCGCTGCCGCCGGCATGATGGTGGCAAAGCCGCCCACCTCCGTCTGGCCGTACAACTGGCGGATGACCACGCCTTTGCCGATCCAGGTATCGAGCACTGCCCTGCTCACCGGCGCGCCGCCGACCGTGACCAGACGCAGGCTCGACAGGTCGGCCTGGGCGAAGCGTGGCGATGCGGCGATGCGCTCGAGGAAAATCGGCACGGCGCTGAAAACGGTGATCCCTTCGCCGGCGATCAGGTCGATGGCCCGTTCCGGATCGAACGACGGTTCGACATACAGCGTGTTGCCCAGGACCGTGTGAGTAACGAGCAGGACCGAGCCGCCCGAGGTGCTGAACGGCGGAATCAGCAGCATGCGCGCGCCTTGGACGCAGTCGGGGAATTGCAGCGCAAACTCGTTCGAGCAGCTGGTCATCGAGCGGTGCGAATACACCACGCCCTTGGGCCTGGCCGTCGAGCCGCTGGTGGTGATGATCGCCACGGCCGCGTCAGGGTCGAGATCGAGGCCGGGGGCCTGGCGCGGGCCGGCGCGCAGCGCGGCGACGTCCTCGATATTGAACACGGGGATGCCGATGCCGGCCATCCTGGCCTGGCGTTCCGTGTCGGCGAAAACCAGCGCGGGCGTGGTGTCTTCCAGGATTTCACCGATCTCGTGGTCGGTCAGGCGCGGGTTGATCGGCAACACGATGCCGGCCGCCCGTATCACGCCCATGAACAGCGCGCAGTATTCGACGCAATTGCTCGCCGAAATTCCCACCCGTTCGCCCGGCTTGAGGCCCAATGCAATCAGCCTGACGGCTACCCGGTCGGCCCAATCGTGGTAGTCGCGATAGCGCAGCTTGTCGCCGTCGATGTCGATCGCGACCGTCTCCGGCGTGATCCTGGCCCACCAGGTGAGCGCACTGCTGATCGTCTGGCTCATGGTGCTCCTTCCGCCATGAAACGGTCGACGATGTCATAGAACATGGGAATATTCGTCTCCAGGCCGCCGTAGATGACCTCTTCCAGGGCGCCCGATTCCAGCCCCTGCTGGGACAGGCAGGCGGCCCGGAAGTCCTCGTTCCCGAACACATTCAACACCATGTCGTAGGAGCGGGTGTACAGGTCGAGCGCCTTGTCGTTGTCGGCCGGACCCTGGGTCAGCATGAAATATTCAACCGTCGACTTGTTGGCCGCACGGGGAATGACGATCATGACGCTGATGTAGTACGGGCTGGTGATGATGACCGTATTCGGGAACACCATGTAGGCGTGGGTGATGGTCTTGTGGATGTTCTCGCCAGGGACATCGAGCATGGCCGGTTCGAAATGCGCCTTGCCCGACACTTGCCGGATGTGCATGCCTAGCTGCTGGGAATGGATGCCACATCGGCAAAGATGCCGGCCACCGTGGTCGAATGCAGGCGTTGGATGTGATACGGCTCGAGGAAGGGTTCGAGGATCAGCTTCCAGTTGGCGTCGATCTGGAAGGTCTTGTGGCCGAACACGTGCGCGTCGGGCAGGCCCAGGGCGTCGAAATCGCCCACCAGTTCGGCGGTAATGGCGCTGAAATCTGGCTCGGCCTCGCGATCGAGCATCACCCAGATGAAACCGCCCGCTTCGTGGCAGGCCAGCGGCGCCAGGCCGTGCTCATGCTTGTCGTCCAGCGAGGGAAACCCCTCCTGGCGCGGCACTCCGGCGAGTTCCCCGGCAGGTTATAGGTCCAGGCGTTGGTAGCGGACAGCGACCCGGCCGCCCTTGAAGGCGTCGCGTGCGCTCCACACCTTGGAGCCCTTGTGTTTGCAGGCATTGAGGAAGGCCTTGACCTGGCCGTCCTCGCCGCCGGCTGAGCAGGATCGGCAAGTCATAGGCATCGAGCGCCAGGAACATCTTGGGCTCGGGCAGCATCGACGACAGCGTGACCGGCACCGGTGTCGACTTGAATAGCGCCGCGCGCTCCGTCGTATAGTAGGCCGGATCGGTGAAGATGTGAACCGGACGGCGTGCCTCCGCAGTCTGCACCACGGTGTTGTCATGGGATGGAATGGCCCGGATCGCCGCGATCTGGCTGGCACTGAGCGAGGCGAGATCCGGTATTTTTCGTTGAGGCGAACTTTCCAGCGTGGTCGACTTCGGAGGCGCGTTCATAGGTTAATCCCTCGGATTTATCAACCTCCATCATATTTTGCGTCGTGAGTTGCAGCGTCGTCGGTTCCGACGAATCGGCTCCTGTGCAAACGCCGCGCGCGCTCAATCTTGCTGCACCGCGCCCTGCGCGCGCAACCACTCGAAGACCTGCAAGACAATCTCCGAGCGCGTGTCTTCCGCGACGCCCGACAACCACCAGGTCGTGCCGGGGACACGCGGGTAATCAGGCAGCACCAGCAGCTGGCCCCGCGCCAGGCTGGCATCCACCAGCAATCGCGGCAGGCAGGCGATGCCGCGACCGTCCAGGGTGGCGTCGAGCAGCAGGCGCGCATCGTCATAAATCGCCCGCTTGCGAAAGCGCGCCAGCGGCCCCAGGAACAGGGGCGCCGTGGCGTCGCCCGTCAGGCTTTCTTCCAGGCAAACCAAATCCACATGCAAGTGATGCTGGTCTTGCGGCACACCGGCCAGCCGCGCCGCCAGTTCGGCATTGGCCACCATCAGCCATTCATCGTGCAGCAGTGGCATTTCCTGGAGGCCCGGCTGCAGGATTGGACGGTCGCTGATGGAAATATCGACATCGATCTCGTCGACAAAACGGGCGCTTACGTCCACCGACAGCAGCAGGCACAGTTCGGGCAGCTGCGCCTCGAGCGCCCGCAGCCTGGGCTGCAGCCAGCCGTGCAGCACATGCGCCGGGCACACCAGCACCACCAGGCCCGGATCGAGATAGCTGGCGATGCGCCCCAGGCCGCTGCGCATGATGGTCAGGGTGCGTTGCACGCTGCTCAGCAACACTTCGCCAGCGACGGTCAGCTCCACGCCACGGCCCGCGCGGCGGAACAGTGGCTGCTTGACCTGCTCTTCCAGCTGCTGCACCTGATGGCTGATGGCCGACTGCGTCACGTGCAGTTCGTCGGCCGCGCGCGAGAAATTGCCATGACGGGCAGCGGCCTCGAAGCCCATCAACAATTTCAGCGAAGGAATGCGATGTTCTGACATATGAGAAAACCTAATTAATTAAAGCAAATTTTATCATTTGTTTTCATATCTCAGCCCATCCACAATGCCGTTCATGCAAACGCGACGGCAAATGCTCGCGGAAATCTTATTTAATCAATAAAGGATGGAAGATGAATTCACGTCGATTTTTCTTGCGGCATTGTGTGGTGGGCGGCGGCGCGCTGGCCATGGGCGGCTTGCTGGGCGCCTGCGGCGGTGGCGCGGCGGAGACAGGCACGGTACCCCAGCCCGTCAAGAATGGCGGAGCCAGCAAAACCAGCGGAGCCAGCAACAACTCCGAGGGTTGGCACATGCCCGACGAGGCGGAAGCCCACAAGGCGACCTGGATGGCATATGGCGCCTCCAGCGCCGTCTGGACGCGCGCACAAGTGCCGAAAGTGCAACAGGCGCTGGTGCGCATCGCCAACGCCATCGCCGCCCATGAACCCGTCAACATGCTGGTGCGCGAGGCCGACTTCGCGGGCGCGCGGCAACTGCTGGACGCCAGGGTGAACCTGATCCTGGGCGATATGGACGACCTGTGGGTGCGCGACACGGGACCGGTTTTCGTGCGCAAGCAGAATGGCGAGCGGGCCGGCGTGAAGTTCAACTTCAATGGCTGGGGCAACAAGCAGCAGTTCGATCATGACGGCCAGGTGGCCGATCTCGTCACCCGCGAAGCGCAAGTGCCGATGCTGGCCACGCAACTGGTGCTCGAAGGCGGCGCCCTGGAAGTCGATGGCAAGGGCACGGCCATCATCACGGAAAGCTGCGTGCTGAACGACAACCGCAACCCGGGCTGGAGCAAGGCTGATTGTGAAGCGGAACTGGGCCGCTTGCTGGGCATCCGCAAGGTGATCTGGCTGCCAGGCATCGCGGGCAAGGACATCACTGACGCCCACACGGACTTTTACGCACGCTTTGTGCGCCCCGGCGTGGTGGCGGCGCACCGCGAACTGGACCCGGAGTCCTATGACTACGAGCTCACCCGGCGCCACCTGGACATCCTGCGCGGCGCCACCGATGCCGACAATCAGCCGCTGCAGATCGTGGTAGTCGATGGGCCGAGCCAGATTCGGCCAGGTAACAATCCAAATACCTTCGCCGCCGGCTATATCAATTACTATGCCACCAGGTCCGCCATTTTCATCCCCGAATTCGGCGATGCGGCGGCCGATGCCAGGGCCAAGGCACAATATGCGGAGCTGTATCCGGGGCGTGCCGTCGTGCAGATCAATATCGACCCGATCGCGGCCGGTGGCGGCGGCATCCATTGCACCACGCAGCAGGAAATCTTGTAAGCCAGGGAGAATGCCATGCAGCGACGCAATTTCCTCACCGGGGCCATGGGAATAGCCGCCTGTGCCAGTCATGCCCTGCCCGCCCTGGCGGCAGGCGACGACTGGCGCATGCCCGAAGAAGGCGAGCGGCACGCGGTCACGTGGATGGCCTTCGGCGCCAATGACGACGTCTGGGGCCGGCGCCTGAAGGCAGGCGCGCAGGCGAACCTGGCGCGCATCGCGCGAGCCATCGCCAGCGTCGAGCCCTGCGCAAGGCCACCGATGCCCGCGGCCGCCCGCTGCACGTGGTGCTCCTGCCCGGCCCCACGTACGTTCGTCCCCAGTATGACAATAAGGACTTTGCCGCGGGCTACACCAATTTCTATGTCTGCAATGGCGCGGTACTCTGCCCTGAATTCGGCGACGCCAGCGCCGACCGCAACACGAAAGCCATCCTGCGCGAGCAATTCCCCGGGCGCGACATCGTGCAACTGAATATCGACGCCATTGCGGCCGGTGGCGGCGGCATCCACTGCACCACACAGCAGCAGCCGGCCTGAGCTTGGCAGTAAAATTTCACGTGCCTGCGTTGGGGAGATGCTTGATGGTTAAGACTTCGGTTTCCAGACTCCTGGTTGGAACAGTATTTTTTCTTGCATCGCGTTGGTCGTTTGCACTACCGGCCAGCCCCTTGGAGGAGTCGGTTTGCGGATCGTTCACCGAATGGTTTTCCTTCCGCATGTGGTCTAGCCTGGCCGGCAAGCCGGATACGTCAGCGTTTCGGCGGATGTCCAATGTAGAGGAAATCAGTCACGTGACGATCGACAACAGGACACTTCGAGGTTACCGCATCAACTCGGCGACACCATCGAAAGGGTCAGTCCTGTTCGCTCAAGGCAATGCAATGCTTGCAGATCAGGTCCTGCAATCTCTCAGCCAGGTAGTGGATGCTGGCTTTGATGTTGTCGTCTTCGACTACCGGGGATATGGCCAGTCGGATGGAAAGCCGCGCCTGAAGGCGATCGTAAGCGACTATGTCGAAATCGCGAACGCCATGGCAAAGGCTCAACCCAAAAAACTGTACTTTTACGGAGTCTCGTTTGGTGGAGTAGTCCTGCTGAACACTTTAGCCGCAGTCCCACCTGTCAGCGGGACGGTCATCGATTCGTCGCCTGGGACGGTGTCGGATTTGGGATGTCCTTCAAACTTTGACCCGATTACCCATATCCCGGATAACGCTGGCTCCATCCTGGTTGTCATTGGGGATCGGGACAGAGTTGTTCTGCCGTCAAAATCCGCCGGCCTGGCAAGAAAGGTCGTCGCCAACGGCGGCCACGTCATGCGTCGACCTGACTTCTCGCACCCGTTCATGGATCCAGACAACGCAGTTGCAAGCACTCGCCTGAACATCGCCATTGATTTTTTCAACTCTAAATGAGGGGCCGCTTCAGTTGCGTATCATCCACTGCAGCCCAAACCGCAATTCGCTGGTACGTGCACCCTCCGCATTCCTCCGGGCTCAAACAGTATGTCCACCAGTTCGCTGGTCTGGCGGAGGAACGAAGTCGACCGGCTGCTCGGACACTCCGCGCACGCCAAAGCCAATGATCGCGATGCCATCCCTGGCTAATGTCGTGTCGCTCGCGACTGGCTCATGCGTCAGTGGGCTGACCCGGCCCTCGAACAAGCATCCGACACTACGGTCCGCGGACGCGATTGCGTCCTGTGCGGGAAATTCACCCGATCGATGCCCTGCTCGATTTCTGCATTGAAGAAGCCGGCCAGCGCGCAGAGATACTTGTGGCCGACGGCTGACGCGTCACAAAGCAGGGATAGGCCTATATCCCGGGAGGCACAACACCTCGCTCGAGGGTTCTCAGCAGGCGGAGATGGTGCCCGACGAACCTGCCCATGAAAGTACCGCTTGAATCCCGGCCTACTCGACCACCTATCCACCCACATGCTGGACCAGCGTGCCCGTACGTGCGTGCTGCGTACGTTCGGCATAACGACGAGGGTTTTATTTTTGCGAGCGAGTTAGCTGCGACCTCCAAGCGTTTGCTTCCTCTTCCAACAGCCACCGCTGAACAGCGACGCAATCTCTGCACTCCCCATCCTGTCGAAGTCGTCTGGCACGGCGATCTGTCCATTCATGAAGCCCAGTCGCTTCGCTTTGCCAGCTGGCGGCGCGTCCAACGCCATGACCTTGACCAGCGGCCTACCGGCCTTTGCGATAATGAACGACTCCCCTTTTGCAGCTTGTTCAACTAGCCTCGACAAGTGCCTCTTGGCCGCGTGTATGTTGATCGTTAACATAATTCAACCCAGATGAACTAAGTTCAGTAAGTTTGGCCGAGTTATGCCGGCAGCGCAAACGCACCGCATCGTCAACGGCACTTCCAGCAAACCCAGCCTCGGGCGGGAAAATACAACGCCTGAGCCTCTCCGATTGACTTCGACAATTCCAATGTTCTACAATTCAATAACCATCGAAGATAAGGCTACAATGACCTCTGACGAAGCAATTGGCGCGCTCGCCGCACTCGCGCAAGAGATGCGCCTGTCGGTATTTCGATACCTCGTGACCGTAGGCCCGGAAGGAATTTCCGCGAGCAAGATTGCCGAGCACTTGGGAGTCGCGCCCTCCACCCTCTCCTTCCACCTGAAGGAGCTCACGCACGCCGGCCTGATCGCGCCACGCCAGGCGGGGCGATTTGTCATGTATGCGGCTAACTTCGCGAAAATGAACGAACTGCTCGGTTTCCTGACCGAGAACTGCTGCGGCGGAAATCCCTGCACGCCGACGCCAGCCGTCGACTGCGCGCGCACTCCCGTTTCAGCATGAGCGCCCCCCGCCTCACTTAATTTTTCACCCTTTTCGGATCACGCCATGAATGTCCTGTTCCTTTGCACCGGCAACTCCTGCCGCTCCATCCTCGGCGAAGCCACATTCAACCACCTGGCACCAGAAGGGTGGCGCGCCATGAGCGCGGGCAGCCAGCCTGCTGGCTACGTCCACCCTCGTTCATTGGCCTTGCTCGCGCGCGAAGGAATCGCCACCAAAGGCTACTACAGCAAGTCATGGGTGAACCTGCCGGCGACGCCCGATATCGTTATCACCGTATGCGCCAGCGCGGCCGGTGAAACCTGCCCCGCGTATCTGGGACCGGTCTTGCGGACGCATTGGGGCGTTGAGGATCCTGCCGATGCAACCGGCACCGATGAGGCAATCGATGCTGCGTTCATGAAGGCGTACCAAATCCTGCGGACCCGCATTGAAGCCTTCCTGGCCTTGCCACTGGACGCGCTCAAGAGCGACCCGGAAAGGCTGAAGGCAGAGATGGACAAAATCGGCACCTTGATGCCTGCCCCCACCAATCCCTTGAAAGGTAAGCCATGAGCCTCGCAAGACGCATCGTTTCCGAGGGGCTCGGCACCGCTTTTCTCCTCGCAGTCGTGGTGGGCTCAGGGATCATGGCCGAACGGCTGGCGGGCGGTAACGTGGCGGTCGCACTGCTTGCGAACGCCATTGCAACCGGTGCTGGCCTGGTCGCGCTGATCCTGATGTTCGGCACAATCTCGGGAGCGCACTTCAACCCTGTGGTGACACTTTCCGAAGCGTGGCAGAAAAACATGCCGCGCTCGGAAGTCCTGCCGTATCTCGCGGTGCAGCTGGCCGGCGCCTTCGCCGGCGTAGCGGCGGCACACCTGATGTTTGACGTTCCGGTCTTTATCGCTTCCGAGCATGTCCGTTCCGGTCCGGCGCAATGGTGGAGCGAGTTCGTCGCCACCTTCGGCCTCATCGCCGTCATCATCGGGTGCTCGCGCAGCCGCCCGGGCGTCACGCCGTTCGCCGTCGCCGCGTACATCACGGCAGCTTACTGGTTCACCGCGTCGACCTCGTTTGCCAATCCTGCCGTGACCCTCGCCCGCAGCGCAACGAATACCTTCGCGGGAATCCGTCCGTTCGATGCACCTGGATTTATCGCTGCACAGCTATTGGGCGCGGCCGCCGCAACGCTGTTGTTCTGCTGGCTCTATCCGGCTCCCCCGGCAGATGCCACGGTTGCCGGTACAGTGGCGCCGAGTGACTTCGCGCCATCTGGAAAGCCCGAACGCGACATGCCGGCGCCAACCCGACCAGGATCCTCACATGGCTGACAAACTCTACGACCTGCCAAACATCAGGACGGCCCAACTCGATGTCCCCACTGAGCAGAAGCTCGCGCAGGTCGGGGACCTGGACCATCCGCCGCGTATCCTGATGCTGTATGGGTCACTTCGTGAGCGATCGTTCAGCCGCTTCCTGACCGAAGAAGCCGCGCGCATCCTGGAACACTTCGGGGCGGAGGTAAGGATCTTCGATCCTACTGAACTGCCAATGGTCGGCAGCGTCCCGGAGACACATCCAAAAGTGATGGAGCTTCGCGAACTTTGCCTGTGGTCCGAGGGCCAGGTATGGTGCAGCCCCGAACGCCACGGCGCCATCACGGCGGTAATGAAGAACCAGATCGACTGGATCCCGCTCGAACAGGGAGCGCTCAGGCCGAGCCAGGGCCGCACGCTCGCCGTGATGCAGGTGTGCGGCGGTTCGCAATCGTTCAACGTGGTAAACACCTTGCGCTTGCTTGGGCGCTGGATGCGGATGGTGACGATACCTAACCAGTCGTCCGTACCCAAGGCATATACGGAATTCGATGAGGCGGGCCGCATGAAGCCATCCGCGTACTACGACCGCGTTGTTGACGTGATGGAGGAGCTATACAAGTTTACCTTGCTGCTGCGCGGGCGAACCGATTACCTTACAGACCGCTACAGCGAGCGCAATGAGAGAACGATAAAAGCGATCGACAAGCAGATTCAG
>NZ_QYUP01000104.1 GCF_003590855.1 Massilia cavernae | reverse complement strand
CACCGGCGGCCAGGCTTACCGCCTGTACAGCGCGGTGCTGGCGCGCGCGGCCGACAAGGTCGGCCTCGGCTTCTGGATAGCCAAGCTGGACGAGGGCGTGCCGATGCAGGCGGTGGCCAACGCCTTTCTCAGCAGCGCCGAATTTACCAGCACCTACGGCAGCAACCTGAGCAACGCACAGTTTGTCGACAAGCTGTACCAGAACGTGCTGCACCGTCCGCTGGACCAGGCCGGCTTCGACTTCTGGGTAGCGGCCATCGAGCAGCACAACGTGTCGCGCGCCGAGATCCTGATGTCCTTCAGCGAAAGCAGCGAGAACAAGGACCAGGTGATCGGTGTCATCGGCAACGGCGTCGACTTCACCCTGTGGCAGGGGTAAGGACGCGCACTGGCATAATGGCGGCTTTACCGCGAGGATTCCAGTGAGTAACGAAGACCGTTTCGTCGATATCGAAATCAAGCTGGCGCACCAGGAAGACCTGGTTGAATCGCTCAACCAGATGGTGTACCAGCAAAGCCGCCGCATCGACCAGCTCGAAGCGATGGTCGCCGGCCTTGCCGAACACATCCGCACCAACGCCCAATCCGGCCCCGGCCCGCTGAACGAACCGCCGCCGCACTACTAGCCTTTGGCCCTGTCAACACAGGCCGCCGTTGCAACACATGCATACATTTTGCACCGTGACGGCTGAGTTCCATGCTGCTATGATCGAGCGCTCATGCGCTGCCTGTTACCCACAGGTAGCATTACCTTAGCGCTAGTGAAAGATGCCATGAACCGTCCCCAGATGCTTATCCTTGCCGCCAGCCTCGCGCTGGTGAATGTCTCCTACGCCGCACCGAAGGCGCCATCCGCCGCGGTGCTGGAAGCGACCAACCCGTTCGCCAAAGTAAGTACGCTGCCCTTCCACTACCCGGCGTTCGACAAGATCAAGGATGAGCACTTCCTGCCGGGCTACGCCGCCGGCATGCGCGAGCACCTGCGCGAGATCGACGCGATCGCCAACAACAAGAAGGCGCCGACCTTCGAGAACACCATCGTCGCGATGGAGCGCGCGGGCCAGCTGCTGACGCGCGTGGCCACCACCTTCGCCAACCTGCAGGGCGCGAACACCAACGACAAGCTGGACGCGATCGACCGCGAGATGTCGCCCAAGCTGGCCGCCCACAGCGACGCCATCTTCCTGAACGCGAAGCTGTACCAGCGAGTGAAGTCGCTGTACGACAAGCGCGAGAAGCTGGGCCTGGACGCCGAGTCGAAGCACCTGCTGGACCGCTACAACAAGGACTTCGTGCGCGCCGGCGCCAGGCTGTCGGCCGCCGACAAGGAAAAACTGAAGTCGCTGAACGGCGAGATCGCCGTCCTGCAAACCAGCTTCACCCAGAACGTGCTGAAAGAAACCAATGCACTCGGCCTGGTGGTCGACACCCGCGAAGAGCTGGCAGGCATGACCGACGCCGCCATCAACACCGCGGCCGAACAGGCCAAGGCGCGCGGCCTGGAAGGCAAATACGTGATCGCCCTGATCAACACCACCGGCCAGGCGCCGCTGGCCGTGCTGACCAACCGCACTACCCGCGAGCGCCTGCAAGCCGCGTCGATGCAGCGCGGCAGCCGCGGCGGCGAATTCGACAACCGCGACGAAGTGATCCAGCTGGCCAAGCTGCGCGCCGAACGCGCCGCGCTGCTCGGCTACCCGAACTACGCCGCCTACTCGCTGGAGAACGAAACCGCCAAGGACACCGCCGCCGTCAACAAGCTGCTGTCCGAGCTGGCCAAGCCGGCCGTGAATAACGCCCGCAAGGAAGCGGCCGATTTGCAAAGGGTGATCGACGCGGAGAAAGGCGGCTTCCAGGTCGCGGCCCACGACTGGGCCTACTACACCGACAAGGTGCGCGCCGAGCGTTACAGCTTCGACGAGAACCAGCTCAAGCCTTACTTCGAACTCGATAACGTGCTGGTGAAGGGCGTGTTCTTCGCCGCGAACAAGCTGTATGGCCTGTCGTTCAAGGAGCGCAAGGACCTGCCGGTGTATAACCCGGACGTGCGCGTGTTCGACGTGTTCGACGCTAACGGCAAGCAGATCGCCATCTTCCTGGCCGACATGTACGCCCGCAGCAACAAGCAGGGCGGCGCATGGATGAACGAATACGTGTCGCAGTCGTCGCTGATGGGTACCCACTCGGTGGTCGCCAACCACCTGAACATCCCGAAGCCGCCGGCCGGCGAGCCGACCCTGCTGACCTTCGACGAAGTGAAGACCACCTTCCACGAATTCGGCCACGCGCTGCACGGCATCTTCTCGAACGTGAAGTACCCGCGCTTCTCGGGCACCAACGTACCGCGCGACTTCGTCGAGTACCCGTCGCAGGTCAACGAGATGTGGATGATCTGGCCTGAAGTGCTGGCCAACTACGCCACGCACTACAAGACCGGCGAGGCGATGCCGAAGGAACTGCTGGACAAGGTGGTCGCATCGAAGAAGTTCAACATGGGCTTCATCACCACCGAATACCTGGCCGCGTCGCTGGTCGACCAGCGCTGGCACCAGATGACGCCTTCTCAGGTGCCGACAGACGTGCTGGGCTTCGAAGCGGCCGCGCTGAAGGATGCGGGCGTCGACTTCGCGCCGGTGCCGCCGCGCTACCGCACCACCTACTTCTCGCACGCCTTCTCGGGTGGCTATTCGGCGGGCTACTACGCCTACCTGTGGAGCGAGAAGCTGGACGCGGACACGGTTGAATGGTTCAAGGAAAACGGCGGCCTGCTGCGCAAGAACGGCGACCACTTCCGCAAGACCCTGCTCTCGCGCGGCGGCACGGCCGATGCGATGGACCTGTTCCGCAACTTCCGCGGACGCGACGCCAAGATCGAAGCACTGCTCGAACGCCGCGGCCTGACCGGCGAATAAGAAGCGCTGCGGCGCGGCCTCACGAGGGCCGCGCCGCTTTTATCTTTACTGAAAGAGACAAACATGAACCGTCCACAAATGCTGATCATCGCCGCCAGCCTGGCGATGGCCAACGCGGCCTTCGCCGCCCCAGCCGCCGCACCAACCGCCGCCACCCCTTCCGCCGCGGCGTTCGACCCGTCCAACCCGTTCGCGCGCGCCAGCTCCCTGCCGCTGCAGTACCCGGCTTTCGACAAGATCAAAAACGAGCACTTCGAGCCGGCCTTCGCCGAAGGCATGCGCCAGGAAGCGCTGGAAATGGCGGCGATCGCCAACAACCCGAAGGCGCCTACTTTCGAGAACACCATCGTGGCGATGGAACGCTCGGGCAAGCTGCTCGCCCGCGTCGGCAGCGTGTTCGGCAACCTGAACGGCGCCAACACCAACGACGGCATGCAGGCCATCGCCAAGAACCTGGCGCCGAAGATGTCGGCCCACAGCGACGCGATCCGCCTCAATGAAAAGCTCTACAAGCGCATCAAGACCCTGTACGACAAGCGCGACACGCTCAAGCTGGACGCTGAATCGAAGTTCCTGCTCGAGCGCTATCACACCGACTTCGTGCGCGCGGGCGCCAAGCTGTCCGCCGCCGACAAGGAAAAGCTGAAGGCGTTCAACTCCGAACTGGCGTCGCTGTCGACGACCTACGCACAGAACGTACTGAAGGAAGCCAATGCGGCCGCACTGGTGGTCGACACCCGCGCCGAACTGGCAGGCATGTCCGAGGCCGCCATCGACGCGGCGGCGGCGACCGCCAAGGCGCGCGGCATGGAAGGCAAGTTCGTGGTCCCGGTCACCAACACCACCGGCCAGGCGCCGCTGTCGGTGCTGACCAACCGCGCCACCCGCCAGCGCCTGATCGAAGCGTCGATGAGCCGCGGCAGCCGCGGCGGCGAATTCGACAACCGCGATGCCGTGGTCAAGCTGGCCAAGCTGCGCGCCGAACGCGCCGCGCTGCTCGGCTACGCAAGCCACGCCGCCTACTCGCTGGAAGACCAGACCGCGAAGGACACCGCATCGGTCAACAAGCTGCTGGCCGAATTCGCCAAGCCGGCGGTCGCCAACGCGAAGAAGGAAGCGGAAGAAATCCAGAAGATGATCGACGCCGAAAATGGCGGTTTCCAGGTGGCGGCGCACGACTGGTCGTACTACAGCGACAAGGTGCGCGCACAGCGCTTCGCCTTCGACCAGAACCAGCTGCGCCCTTACTTCGAACTGGACAACGTGCTGCAGAACGGCGTGTTCTACGCCGCGACCAAGGTGTACGGCTTGACGTTCAAGGAGCGCAAGGACCTGCCGGTGTACGACCCTGACGTGCGCGTGTTCGACGTGTATGAGGCCAACGGCAAGCAGCTGGCGATCTTCGTCGCCGACTTCTACGCCCGCAGCAACAAGCGCGGCGGGGCATGGGCGAACGCCTATGTATCGCAGTCGAAGCTGATGGGCACCAAGCCAGTCATCGGCAACCACCTGAACATTCCGAAGCCTGCCGCGGGCGAGCCTACGCTGCTCACCTACGACGAGCTGCGCACGATGTTCCACGAGTTCGGCCACGCGCTGCACGGCATGTTCTCGGACGTGAAGTACCCGCGCTTCGCCGGCACCCGCGTGCCGCGCGACTTCGTCGAGTTCCCGTCGCAGGTCAACGAGATGTGGGCGGTGTATCCGGAAGTGCTGTCGAACTACGCCAAGCACTACAAGACCGGCGAGGCGATGCCGAAAGAGCTGCTGGACAAGGTGATCGCCTCGAAGAAGTTCAACGAAGGCTTCCGCACCACCGAATACCTGGCGGCGTCGCTGCTGGACCAGCGCTGGCACCAGGTGGGCGCGGGCCAGGTCCCGACCGACGTGCTGGCGTTTGAAGCGGCCGCGATGAAGGATGCCGGCGTCGACTTCTCGCCGGTGCCGACCCGCTACCGCACCACCTACTTCTCGCACATCTTCGCGGGCGGTTATTCGGCCGGCTACTACGGCTACCTGTGGAGCGAGAAGCTGGACGCGGACACGGTTGAATGGTTCAAGGAAAACGGCGGCCTGTCGCGCAAGAACGGCGACTACTTCCGCAAGATGCTGCTGTCGAAAGGCGGCACCATGGACGCGATGGAAATGTACCGCAAGTTCCGTGGGCGCGATGCCAAGATCGAGCCGCTGCTCGATCGCCGTGGTTTGACCGCAAACTAAGCAGAAGGACGTAGGGCGGATAAGCTGAAAGCGCATCCGCGTGCCAGCGTCAACGAGACGCAAACATGCGGATGCGCATTCCGCTTATCCGCCCTACTTTTTTATCGTCGATACCGCTTGACCTGTCTACGCCCTGCGGGTTTATGCTTCACCCCATGACCGACGACGACTTCCTGCGCAGCTTCACTGCCTGCACCCTCCCGCCCGACCAGTTCAACCACGCTGGCCACATCCGCCTCGCCTGGATCCACCTCCAGCGCCATGACTTCGACGGCGCCGTCGAAGGCACCTGCCGCGGTATCCGCGCCTACGCCACCCATCTCGGCGCCACCTCCAAGTTCCACCATACGATCACGGTCGCCCTGCTGCACCTGCTGCGCGCCGGCGGCGCAACGGACCGCAACCTGAGCTGGTACCAGTTCGTCAACGCTAACCAGGCGCTGATGCACAATGCGCGCGCCGCGCTGGCGCTGCATTACTCCGACGCCCGCATCAACAGCGACGACGCGCGCCAGCATTTCGTCGAGCCCGACCTCGCGCCGCTGCCAGAATGAGCGCCAGCGACGAGGTGGCGCGGATTCGTGGCTGGGCTAGCGAATTCGGTGTATAAGTCCGGTATAGACTTTCTCGCAACCCATTCACAGGAAAAGCAGCGGCAATGAGTGTTCAGGCATTACACGGTATTACTTTAGAATCATTACTAACCCGGCTGGTTGAGCATTACGGCTGGGAGGAGCTGGGCAAGCGGATCGCAATTAATTGCTTCATCAGCGAGCCGAGCATCAAGTCCAGCCTGAAGTTCCTGCGCAAGACGCCATGGGCGCGCAAGGAAGTCGAGGACTTGTACCTGAGAACGCGTTTCACCAACTAGAGCGAGACCGACATGTTGAACGACGATGCATCGAACCTGAAGGAGCACCTGAAGAACCTGCACACCGACCTGGCGCATACCGGGGAGGTGGACGAGGAACTGCAGGAACTGCTGCGCCAGCTTGACGGAGACATCAAGAACCTGCTCGAGCGTCGCGCGGAGGAAGAGTACGAGGAGGGACCCGGGCCGTATGGGCTGGCCGAGCGCACGCAGGAGATTACGGCCAAGTTCGCGGTGCAGCATCCGAAGCTGGAACCGGCGCTGAGGGAGCTGGGGAAGATGCTACAGAACATGGGGATCTGAGGCGTCAGGACATCCGGATGGCAGAGTTGCATGGACTACCTGCAACTTTGACAATCTCGTCACAAGTGGTTGAAATTTAAGGAATTTTCTGCATCCGGATGGCTGCGGAAAATTGCCTGCACCCGGTTCCGGCACCTGTTTTCCGGTACAATACCGGCCAATGAGCTCCCCAACCAACCTGTTTGCGACCGTCCCGAAGCGGTCTAGCCGCGCTTCCGCCGCGCCTTTCCTGCCCATGTCCCGTGCGGAGATGGACAAGCTCGGCTGGGACCAGTGCGACGTCATCGTCGTTACCGGCGACGCCTACATCGACCATCCGAGCTTCGGCATGGCCCTGATCGGCCGCGTGCTGGAAGCGCAGGGTTTCCGCGTCGGCATCATCAGCCAGCCGGACTGGCATTCGGCCGACCCATTCCGCGCGCTCGGCAAGCCACGCCTGTTCTTCGGCATCACCGCCGGCAACATGGACTCGATGATCAACCGCTACACGGCTGACCGCAAGATCCGTTCGGAAGACGCCTACACCGCCAACGGCGAGCCCAACAAGCGCCCGGACCGCACCGTGACGGTATACGCCCAGCGCGCGCGCGAAGCCTATTCGGACGTGCCGATCATCATCGGCTCGATCGAAGCCTCGCTGCGGCGTATTGCGCATTACGATTACTGGTCCGACAAAGTGCGCCGCTCGGTGCTGCCGGACTCGAAGGCCGACCTGCTGCTGTTCGGCAACGCCGAACGCGCGATCGTCGACCTCGCGCACCGCCTCAATGCGGGCGAAAACATCAAGGACATCCGCGACCTGCGCGGCACCGGCTTCATGGTTCCCGCCGGCTGGCTGCCGGGCGACGACTGGTCGGTGCACAATTCGACCCGCGTCGACGTGCCCGGCAAGGTGGAAGCGCATCCGGACCCGTACGCGATGGCGCCGGAAGACAAGTCCGGTTGCGCCACCGAGGCGCAGGCCAAGGAAGCTGAAGTAGTCAAGCCGATCCGCATCATGACGCGCGAAGAGCGCCAGGCCCTGGCCAAGGAAAAGCACGACAAGACGGTGGTGCGCCTGCCGGCCTACGACGTGGTCAAGGACGACCCGGTGATGTACGCCCACACTTCGCGCGTGTTCCACCTGGAATCGAACCCGGGCAACGCGCGCGCGCTGGTGCAGGCGCACGGCGAACGCGACGTGTGGCTGAACCCGCCGCCGCTGCCGCTGCAGATGGACGAAATGGACGGCGTGTTCGACCTGTCGTACGCGCGCGCCCCGCACCCGAGCTACGGCAAAGCCAACATCCCGGCGTGGGAAATGATCCGCTTCTCGGTCAACATCATGCGCGGCTGCTTCGGCGGCTGCACCTTCTGCTCGATCACCGAGCACGAAGGCCGCATCATCCAGAGCCGTTCGGAACCGTCGATCCTGCGCGAAATCGAGCATATCCGCGACAAGACCAAGGGCTTCACCGGCACGATTTCCGACCTGGGCGGGCCGACCGCGAACATGTACCGCCTGCAGTGCAAGGACAAGAAGATCGAGGAAAGCTGCCGCCGCCTGTCGTGCGTGTACCCGAGCATCTGCGTCAACCTGGGCACCGACCACAGCAAGCTGATCTCGGTGTACCGCAAGGCGCGCGCCATCCCGGGCATCAAGAAGGTGCTGATTTCGTCGGGGCTGCGCTACGACCTGGCCGTGCGTTCGCCGGAATACGTCAAGGAACTGGTGACCCACCACGTGGGCGGCCTGCTGAAGATCGCGCCCGAGCATACCGAAGAAAACACGCTGACCAAGATGATGAAGCCGGGCATCGGCGCTTATGACGAGTTCAAGCGCATGTTCGACAAGTTCTCGCTGGAAGCGGGCAAGAAGCAATACCTGATCCCCTACTTCATCGCTGCGCACCCGGGCACGACCGACGAAGACATGCTGAACCTGGCGCTGTGGCTGAAGAAAAACAACTTCCAGCTGGACCAGGTGCAGACCTTCACGCCGACGCCGATGGCGATGGCGACGACGATGTACCACACCCGCAAGAATCCGCTGCACAAGGTGACCGAGGATTCGGAAGTCGTGGAAACCGCGCGCAGCGGCAAGATCCGCCGCATCCACAAGGCCTTCCTGCGCTACCAGGATCCGGAAAACTGGCCGCTGCTGCGCGAGGCGCTGGCCAGCATGGGCCGGGGCGACCTGATCGGCAACACCGAGAAGCACCTGATCCCGGCGCCTGGCGGCAGCATCGACGACGTGACGCCGTCGCTGCGCGATGGCCGCCGCGGCATCGGCCGCGCCGACAAGTTCGCCCAGCCGCAGAAGCGCAACGTCCCGCGCGGCGCGACCTCGACGCCGTTCGTCGCGCCGGAAAGCAAGGTCCGCCCGTCGATCCTTTCGACCATCAAGACCAAGGCCAAACCGGCCGCGGCCGCGAAGGGCGCCCGTCCAGGCAGGAAGTAACGCTTCACGTTCCCTTAGATCGGTAGATCGGGGACAGACCGGGTCACGCTGACCCCAGCATCGGGGACAGACCCCGCGTTTGGGGTCTGTCCCCGATGCTGGGGTCTGTCCCCGATTTTCTGTTTCCAGAATATACGGAACGTTGTTCGCAGGCACGGTGACTATTGTTTTTCTACGGCTGAAGTCGAATTTACGTACAATCTCACGCATGTATTGCCTTGGCGCATGCGTATTTGCGCGCTCTTTCGATGACTTCTTTGTGTCTGGCCGATAGGACGATTGCCGCCCTCGCCAACCTGCGCCGGGTTGCCGTGCTTTCGCTCGCCCTCGCGGCGCTGCCGGCCCAGGCGCTGGAGCAGGTGACACTACAGCTCAAACACCTTCACCAGTTCCAGTTCGCCGGTTATTACGCCGCCGTCGAGAAAGGCTATTACCGCGACGCCGGCCTGTCGGTCCGCATCCTCGAGGGCAGGGACGGCAACGAGCCGGAACGCAGTGTCCTCGACGGCAAGGCCGAGTACGGCGTCGGCAGCAGCAGCCTGCTGCTGGCCCGGCTGGCCGGCAAGCCCGTCGTGGTGCTGGGCACGATCTTCCAGCATTCGCCCTACGTGCTGCTGTTGCCGCGCCGCGCCGAAGGCACCAACCTGCACAGCATCGTCGGCACACGCGTGATGATCGGCTCGCTGACCGACGAGCTGACCCAGGCCGACGAGGTGGCCGCCTATCTCAAGAAGGAGGGCATCCCGCTTTCCAGCCTGCTGCGCGTCGACCACAGCTTCAATCCGCTCGACCTGGCCGACGGCAGGGTCGATGCGATGTCGGCCTATGTCACCAACGAGCCTGATTACCTGGACCGCATCGGCTTCGTCTACGATGTGTTCAGCCCGCGCGCGGCCGGCATCGACTTCTATGGCGATAACCTGTTCACCAGCGAACGCGAGATCGCGGCGCATCCGGAGCGGGTCAAGGCCTTCCGCGCCGCCAGCCTGAAGGGCTGGGCGTATGCGATGAGCCACCACGAGGAAATCGCCGACCTTATCCTGGCCAAGTACACCCGCCGCAACGACCGCCGCCACTTGCTGTTCGAGGCGCGCCAGATGGTGCCGCTGGTACAGCCGATGCTGGTCGAACTCGGCTACACCAATCCCGACCGCTGGCGCCACATCGCCGACATCTACGCAGACCTGGGCATGCTGCCCAGGAACGTCGCGTTCGACGGCTTCCTGTACCGTCCCGATCCGCCAATGCACGTGACTTGGCTGTTCCGGGTGCTGGCGGCGGCCACCGCGGTGATGCTGGGCGGCGCGGCGATCCACTTCTGGCTGCTGGCGCGTGAACGCAAGCGCGCGCGAGAGACCATCCGCAAGGGCGAGCGCCGTTTCCGCACCATGTTCGAGGAGGCGCCGATGGGTATCGCGCTGATCGATTCGGCCACCGGCGAGTTCAAGGACGTCAATCCGCGCTACGCCCAGATCACCGGCCGCTCGTTCGACGAGATCCGGCGCGGCAGCTGGGCCGATTTCGTGCACCCGGACGATGCGGCCAGCGACGTGGCCCGCCTCGGCAAGCTGGGCGCCGCCGCGCCGGCGGGTGAGAAGGCCACCGCGCGCCTGCTGCGGCCGGATGGCTCGGTGGTGTGGATCGACATGTCGGTGGCGGCCATCGAAACCGAGTCTCAGGTCCATCCGCATCACCTGTGCATGATCGAGGACGTCACCGAAAAGAAGAAGTCGGAGGCGATGATCTGGCAGCAGGCGAACTTCGACACGCTGACCCAGCTGCCGAACCGGCGCATGTTCCACGACCGCCTCGAGCAGGACATCGCCAAGAGCCAGCGCGAGGGGAACCGCACTGCGATCCTGTTCATCGACCTCGATCACTTCAAGGAGGTCAACGACACGCTCGGCCACCACCAGGGCGACATTTTGCTGATCGAGGCGGCCCAGCGCATCCGCAGCTGCGTGCGCGCGACCGACACGGTGGCGCGCCTGGGCGGCGACGAGTTCACGGTGATCCTGGCGGGGCTGGACGATTCGGGACGGGTGGCGATGATCGCCCAGTCGATTCTCGACGTGCTGCAGTCGCCGTTCGCGCTGGGGCAGGAGCAGGCTTTCGTGTCGGCCAGCATCGGCATCACGCTGTACCCCGACGACGCCGCCGGCGTCGGCGACCTGCTCAAGCACGCCGACCAGGCGATGTACGCGGCCAAGGGCGCGGGCCGCAACCGCTTCAGCTACTTCACGCCGGCGCTGCAGGTGGCGGCGCTCAACCGCATGCGCCTGACCAACGACCTGCGCGGCGCGATCAAGGGCGACCAGCTGCGCGTGTACTTCCAGCCGATCGTGCACCTGCGCAGCGGCCGCATCCACAAGGCCGAGGCGCTGGTGCGCTGGCAGCATCCGCAGCGCGGCCTGGTCAGCCCGCTGGAGTTCATCCCGCTGGCCGAGGCGAGCGGCTTGATCAACGAGATCGGCGAGTGGATGTTTCGCGAGTCGGCGCGCTGGGCGCGCCGCTGGCGCAACGAGCACCATCCGGATTTCCAGGTCAGCGTCAACCAGTCGCCGCTCGAATTCCAGCGCGAGGCCGAGGGTTACGAGCGCTGGTTCGAGCAC
>NZ_QYUP01000103.1 GCF_003590855.1 Massilia cavernae | reverse complement strand
GTCTGTCACATCGGCAAGGCAAATTGGCGGGGCATAAAGGTACAGTTGCATCACTCAAGCGCGATGCCGCGCGGGAGCAGCGCAAGGCGCAGGACAGCCAACATGTCCTCGCCGCGCTGGCTCCGAGGTACCGATTTGTCCCCGCTATTTTCCCCGCTTAGGAAATAGTTTCAGGCCAGCCGCGAGCTGGCCTGCTTTTTTTTCCGGCTGGCGAAATGCGCGACTTTGGCTACAATGTCCCTTTGAACGCCATTGAACGGGAAAAACCATGACCACGCCAGACGAATCCCTAATCGAATACCCGAGCGACTTCCCAATCAAGGTCATGGGCGCCACGCACGCGGATTTCGCGGCCACCATCGTCGACGTCGTGCTGGAGTACGATCCGACCTTCCACATCGGCCGCCTCGAAGAGCGTCCTTCGGCCAAGGGCAACTTCACCGGCCTGACCGTGACCGTGCGCGCCACCAGCCGCGCCCAGCTCGACGACCTTTACCGCGCCCTGTCCTCGCACCCGATGGTCAAGATTGTCATGTAAGCCACACACAGGCCGGCGCTGAAAGGGAAACGGCGCTGGCTTATAATGGCGGAGCTGCTACGACTCCGCCAACCACACCTCCATGCTCCCAACCAGCCCCGCGCCGGCGATCATCCGCGACCTTGGCCGCGCCGACTACGAATCCGTTTTCGCCGCCATGCGCGCATTTACCGATGCGCGCGACACCGCCACGCCGGACGAACTGTGGATCGTCGAGCATCCGCCCGTGTTCACCCTGGGCCTCGGCGCCGACCGCGGCCACCTGCTGGCAGGTCCCGGCGTACCGTCGCACGCGATACCGGTGGTGCAGACCGATCGTGGCGGCGAAGTCACCTTCCACGGGCCTGGACAGGTCGTCATTTACCTGCTGATCGACCTGCGCCGCAACAAACCGGGCGGGAAGCTGTATGCGCGCCAGTTTGTGACCAAAATCGAACAGGCGATCATCAACGTCCTGCAGGCGTATAATCTGATTGGCGAGCGCATCGCGGGCGCGCCCGGCATCTACATCGCCGGCGGTCCGCGTAAAGGCGCCAAGATCGCCGCGCTGGGCCTCAAGGTGCGCGGCAATGGCTGTACCTACCACGGCGTATCGCTGAATGTCGCGATGGACCTCTCGCCGTTTTCATGGATTAATCCCTGCGGCTACTCCGGACTGGCCACCGTGGACATGCGCACGATGGGCGTGCACGCCGCGCTGGCCGACGTCCAGCAGCAACTGGCTGCCGAACTGGTACGCCAGCTGGCCGCGCCCGACGCGCAGCCGCTTGACCCGAACAACATCAACCACGCCCTCGAAGGGCAAGAAGCCAAATGACTTCCGAAACCACTACCGGCACTGTCCCCGCTTACAACGCCAGCGAAAAGCAAAAAGGCGCCAGCAAGACCTCGCGCATCCCGATCAAGATCGTCCCGATCGAGCAGGTCGAGCGCCTGAAAAAGCCGGAATGGATCCGCGTGAAGGCGGCTACCGCATCGAGCCGCTTCTACGAAATCAAGGACATCCTGCGCGCCAACAACCTGGTGACGGTATGCGAAGAAGCCAGCTGCCCGAACATCGGCGAATGCTTCGGCAAAGGCACCGCCACCTTCATGATCATGGGCGACAAGTGCACCCGCCGCTGCCCGTTCTGCGATGTGGGCCACGGCCGTCCTGACCCGCTCGACGTCAACGAGCCGGGCAACCTGGCCAAGACCATCGCCGACCTGCGCCTGACCTACGTGGTGATCACCTCGGTCGACCGCGACGACCTGCGCGACGGCGGCGCCGGCCACTTCGTCGAATGCATCCAGAAGACCCGCGCGCTGACCCCGAGCACGAAGATCGAAGTGCTGGTGCCCGACTTCCGCGGCCGCCTGGGCAAGGCGCTCGACATCTTCAAGGACGGCCTGCCGGACGTCATGAACCACAACCTCGAAACCGTGCCGCGCCTGTACAAGGAAGCGCGCCCGGGCGCCGACTACGCGCACTCGCTGCAGCTGCTGCGCGACTTCAAGGCCATGTACCCGAACGCCGTCACCAAGTCCGGCCTGATGGTCGGCTTGGGCGAGACCGACGACGAGATCCTCGAAGTAATGCGCGACATGCGTGCGCATAACGTCGACATGCTGACCATCGGCCAGTACCTGGCGCCGTCCGGCGACCACCTGCCGGTGCGCCGCTACGTGCACCCCGACGTCTTCAAGATGTTCGAAGAGAAGGCCTACGAAATGGGCTTCGTGCATGCGGCAGTCGGCGCGATGGTGCGCAGCTCGTACCATGCGGACGTGCAAGCCCACAACGCAGGCGTCGCCGCTTAAAAAACGTAGGATCGTAGGGCGGATAAGCGATAGCGCATCCGCCGAACGCTAGCATCACTACTTGGGTGATGCAGGCGTTTCGGCGGATGCGCTCCGCTTATCCGCCCTACACGTTTATGCATTTCCAGCGCGATGCACCTTCCCACCCCAAGCCCAAAGGGCTGATATGGTTGTACTGAATCTTGTACCAACCCGTTTGACTCGACGTACAACATTCTGTACATTTATTTGGTGCGCTTGGCAGGTGGGCAAACCTCTACCTCGGCGATCCACGACGCCCAGTCTCATTTTGTTTTGCTGATGCTTTGCAAAAGCGGAAGGTAACCTCATGAATATCATGACTTTTAGCGAGGCGCGCGCCGAGTTGAAGAGTGTGATGGATAACGTTTGCAATGATCACACCCCAACCGTAATTACGCGCGTCAATGGGGAGCACGTCGTGATGCTGTCGCTGGCCGATTTCAACAGTATCCAGGAAACCCTCCACCTCCTGGGTTCAGCGAAAAATGCAAGTCGTTTACTGAAATCTGTTGCACAAATAAAAGCAGGTAAGGCCCAAGCTCGGGAACTTATACGCAATGAAGAACAAGAAGGCAGCAAACAAGCAACAGAGTAAGAACGCCGTCTTGTCGTGGTCCGATGAAGCTTGGGAAGACTACCTGTACTGGCACGAGGAAGACCCCAGCTACGTTACGAAGATCAACGATTTGATCAAGGACTGCCTGTACGACCCCTTCAGGGGTATTGGAAAGCCGGAGCCCCTCAAAGGGGACCTGACTGGCTTTTGGTCCCGACGGATCGACCGGCAACATCGACTGGTCTATTTGCCGCACGAGGGCTGCATCTACATAGCGGCCTGCCGTTTTCACTACGACGAGAAGTAGACCGTTCTGCGGCGTGGGCCATGGCCGTCCTGACTCGCTCGACGTCAACGGCGTGGGCCGCACGTTAATTGGCGAAACGCGCCTGAACGGCGCGCTTTCAGCGATGAGCGCTTCCCTGGCGGCTCTGAAAACACCCGTCACCAATCTCGTTAATAACCCTGCTTCATGCGATGCGGGTTGAACACCTTATTCCGATGTTGTTTCTTCGCGACAAGATGTAAATATTTGTCCAATTTACGACTTTATTGCGTTTTTCGGTGGAATTTCACACGCCGTTTTCTGTCAGCATCATTTTTGTTAATCCAGAAACGCAATAGTTTTGAACTGGCCCACCTAGTATTTTCACCGTGGGTTACCAATGACTTCTATCTTTCAAAGGGTTCACCATGAATACCATCGCGCAGGAATCCGTGTCCGCTGACCTCGACCTGCAGGCCATCAATACGGCGCTCAACCGGGTCCAGGCCCTGATCGAATTCGAGCTCGACGGAACGATCATTTTCGCCAACCAGAACTTCCTATCCACCCTCGGTTATACGCTCGACGAGGTCAGGGGCAAGCACCACGCCATCTTCTGCGACCCGGTGTACGCCGCATCCGCCGACTACAAGCAATTCTGGACCAAGCTTGGCAACGGCGAATTCGACCGCGGCGACTACAAGCGCGTGGCCAAGGGCGGCGCCGAAGTGTGGATCAACGCCTCCTACAATCCGATTTTCGATGCCGACGGCAGGCCCTACAAGGTCATCAAGTTCGCCACCGATGTCACCGAACAGAAGCGCAAGAACGCCGAATACGAGGGCAAGGTCAGCGCAATCGGCAAGGCCCAGGCCATCGTGGAATTCGACATGGCCGGAAAGGTGTTGTCGGCCAACGAGAATTTCCTGTCCGTGGTTGGCTACGAGCTGGAAGACATCGTCGGCGAACACCACCGGGTGTTCTGCAGCGACGACTATGCCGCCAGCCTGGAGTACCGCAAATTCTGGCAGAAGCTCAACCGCGGCGAGTTCGACACCGGCCGTTATCAGCGCAACGGCAATAATGGCAAGAGCATCTGGCTGCAGGCCACCTACAATCCGATCCTCGACCTGAACGGCAAGCCGTACAAGGTGGTCAAGTTCGCGGTCGACATTACCGAACAGGTCAGGCTGGAAGAGAGCATCGCGGCCAAGGCGGCCAGCGACGCCGCCAAGGTAGAACGCCTGCTCGAGTCGGTGGACAAGGCCGCCCAGGGCGACCTGACCTGCACGATCGCAGTGGATGGGGACGAGCCGATTGACCAGCTGGGCGAAGGCATCGAGAAGATGATTACCGACCTGCGCAGCGTGATCGGCAAGGTGGTCGTGTCGGCCAGCGGCTTCTCGGAATCCTCGACCGCGATTGCCGGACGCGCCAACGGCGTGGCTGCCGGCGCCCAATCCCTGGGCGCCACCGTCGAAGAGATGAATGCATCGATCGACGGCCTGACTTCGTCCATCAACGTCATCGCCGGTTCGAGCCGCAACGCCGACCAGCTGGCCAAGGCCACCCAGGCCGAGGCCGAGGTGGGCGCCAAGGCGGTCGCGCGCTCGATCGAAGCGATGGAGCTGATCAACCGCTCCTCCGAAGACATCGGCGAAATCGTCAAGGTGATCAGCGAGATCGCCAGCCAGACCAATATGCTGGCGTTTAACGCCGCGATCGAAGCGGCGCGCGCCGGTGAGCACGGCCTGGGTTTTTCCGTGGTGGCCGACGAGGTGCGCAAGCTGGCCGAGCGCTCCTCACAGGCGACCAAGGAAATCTCCAAGCTGATCAACGAGTCCGTCAAGCGCGTCGCGGTCGGCAGCGACATCTCGCGCCAGGCCAGCGAGGCGTTCGACAAGATCGTGTCGGGCGTGGCCAAGACCACCCAGGCCATTTCGGATATTTCGAGCGCCACCAACGAGCAGCTGGTCACAGCCAAGGAAGTCAGTGTCGCAATCCAGTACATCGCCGAAGAGTCCGAGAAGTCGGCCGGCGCGTGCGACAGTATCGCCCGTTCCACCGAAGACCTCAACACCAGCGCGGTAGACCTGAACCAGACCGTCTCGATGTTCGTGGTGTAGGCGTGGCAGCGGCAGCGGCCTTCGCGGCCGATACCTTCGCCAACCTGGTCGGGCTGGTGCGCCGCCACACGGGCATCGCCATGAACGAGCGCAAGGGCGCCCTGCTCGAAGGGCGCTTGGGACGGCGCATGCGCGAGCTGGCGATGCACCGCTACGAGGATTACCTGGAGCTGGTCGAGGCAGGGGGCGCCGAGGTGCAGGTCTTCATCGACATGGTCACCACCAACGACACGGCGTTCTTTCGTACCCCCGCGGTGTGGTCGTACATCGCCGGCGAGTTCCTGCCGGCCTGGCATGCGGCCCATCCCGGCCAGTGCCTGCGCATCTGGTCGGCGGCGGCGGCCAGCGGCGAGGAGGCCTATTCGGCGGCGATGCTGTGCGAGCAGTTCCGCTTGCGCCATCCGGGTTTTCGCTACCAGATCGTGGGCACAGATATCTCCACGGCAGTGGTGGCCAGGGCACAGGCCGGGATTTACGCGGGACGCTCGGCCGAACGCCTGCGCGCATCGTATCCGCACTTTGTGGCCCAGTACTTCCGGGCCCAGGACGAGTCGCTGTCCGTGGCGTCCGAGCTGAAGTCGGGCGTGCAGTTCAGCGTGCAGAACCTGTTCGCGCCGCCCAAAGCCGGGCTGCGCTACGACCTGGTCCTGCTGCGCAATGTAATGATCTATTTTGATGAAGAAAACCAGCGCAAGGTCCTGGCCAAGGTACAGGCCTGCATGGCGCCGGATGCGCGCCTGATCCTGGGCGAAGGGCGAGCAGGAATCGATCACCCGGCTCGACACCTCGCTGGTGTTCCATCAGGCCCATGTCTACGGCGTCGGGGGCGACTGATGGCCGCCACGCTGCTGCGAGTGGCAACCGGCGAGCTCAGGATCGGGCGCGGCCAGGAGGTGCTGAGCGCCTTGCTGGGCTCCTGCGTCGGGGTCGGCATGCTGTGGCCCGAAGGCGGATGCTGCGGCCTGGCCCACTGCCTGCTGCCCGAGTCGCCCGAGCCGGGCACGCGCATGGGGGCGCGCTACGTCAACCATGCGGTACCTTCGCTGCTGGCCATGATGGGAGTGCGCGCGCAGGACCGGCACCAGGTCCAGGTGATCCTGGCCGGCGGGGCGCGCATGCTCGGCCGGTCCGGTATCAGCAGCGCCATCGGCCAGCTAAACATCGACGCGGCGCACAAGGCGCTGGCCGCGCACGGGCTGGTACTGGCCCACATCGAGGCCGGAGGGCGGCGCGGCCGCACCCTCAGTGTCGATTGCGCGCGCCGCAGTTACGAAGTACGCCCTATATCAACGGAGTTCGACCATGCACGCACTTGAAAACAGCAACGCCACCGCCACCGGCCCAATGCCGCCCGATATCCGCATGGCGGCCGTGCGCGCACTGGATACTGCGCGCGCTTCCTCCGGCCAGGTCGAACTGTTCGGCTCCTTTTTGCTCGCCGGCGAGGAATTCGCGCTGCCGGCCAGCAGCATCCGCGAGGTGGTCAATTTTCCGGAACGCCTGATTCCGGTACCGCTGGCGCCGCACTTCCTCGATGGCGTGTTCACGCTGCGCGGGCATGTGATCCCGGTGGTGAACCTGGCGCGCATCTTCGACGCGGGCGCCGGAGCGGCCAGCAGCAGCGACAAGATCGCCATCGTCGAACATGAGGACATCCAGGTCGGTATCGTGTTCCACAGCACGGGTGAAGTGCTGCGGGTGCGGCCCGAGCAGCGCAGCATGCTGCAGTACGCCGAAGGCGGCGCCGGCGGCGTCGTGGCCGGCACCATCTTGCTCGACGACGGTGCGCGCCTGCTGCAGGTGCTCGACGCCCATGCGCTGGTGCATATCGAGAATGTGCCGCATGTGCAGGCCCTGCTCGCTTTCAACCGCGGTAACGTCAAAAGCCAGTTCCAGCTGCAGGCGGCACGCCGCCAGTGCCTCAGCTTTCTCGTGGGCGGCACTACCTTCGCCTTCGAGATAAGCGCGATCCGCGAAATCATCGCGGTGCCCGAACTGAAGCCGTCGGTGATGGCGGGTCCCCTGTGCCTGGGCCGCATGAACTTTCGAGGCCATGCGGTCGCGGTGATCGATTTCGCGGCGCTGCTGCGTCTCGGCAGTTCCGTGCCCACACCCGGCAGCGCGCAGCGCATCCTGGTGGCCATGCTGGGCGACTCGCTGATCGGCATGCTGGTCGATTCGATCGACAGCATCTTCCACTTCAGCGACAACGACGTCATGCCGGTGCCGCTGCTCAGCAAAGCCCGGGCCGGAATGTTCACCGGCTGCATGGCGCGCGACGAGGGCGGCGTCCTGTTCCTCGATCACCAGGGAATTTTTTCCGCGTCCGAGTTGGTCGAAATCAGCGAAGGCCACACCAATCTGTACCAGGCCGAGGCGCAGGGCGATGAAAGCGGGCGCGCGCTGACGCTGGCCAAGTCGCGCCGCGAGGTCTACATCGTATTCGGACTCGATACGCAGTGGGCGGTAGCGATCGGCGAGCTGCGCGAAATCATCAGTTACGGCGCACCAATGGTCAAGCCGCCGGGGCTGCCGCCCTTCGTAACCGGCGTGCTTAACTTGCGCCAGCAGGTCGTTTCGGTGATCGACCTGCGCTGCCTGTTCGGCCTGCCGCCCCCGCCCGACCTGTCCAGCGCCAAGATCATGATCATCGAGCGCGGCGAGGAACGTTACGGCCTGCTGGTCGACCAGGTCGATACCATTCTCACGGTGATGGCAAGCCAGCGCCGCGCCACGCCCCAGGCCATGGCGGGCAATGACGGGAAACGGTTCCCGGTGGCCGAAGTGATCGAAGTGACGGGACCGGATGGCAAGGAGGGCGCGATCGCTATCTTCGCCCCTGCCGCCTTCATCGGCCTGCTCGACGCGCGCCTGTACGACCGGCCGGACTGACCCTTCCCGGATCTAGGCTATAGTGGCACGCATGCCAACATTGCCGCCGAGTCGACTATGAAATCCGCACCCCCGCCTCCCGCTTCCACCGACACCCCGGACGAAGGCGACGACGATGCGCTGGTGCGCGAACTCGGGCTCGAACAACGCGGCGCCCAGCTGGTCAAGATGGAAGGCCGCGTGTTCGTGCGCTTTACCGGCGTGGTCGATACCGCCGGCCTGGTCGTGCCCTACGCGCTGGTGCCTGCCCAGGGCGTGCTCGCCAAACCAAGCAAATGGCGCAAGATGGACCGCGCCGCGCGCCACGCCCTGATCTCCGAACGCGTCAGCGACGCCGCGCAAAAGGCCCTGCACGCCAGCGCCCTCGACTTCGTCGAGGAGATCATCGAGGAAGCCGACAACGTCGGCATCGATCCGATGACCTTCCTGAATGTGCTGCACGAGCTGCAGACCTCGGAGCCGGCCGAGTACGTGTTCGAGCGTATCCGACAGCGACTGGTGCATGCCGTCGAGCGCGAGCAGGAGGAACGCCACGCCGCGCGCACCAAGGAAAGCATCAACCTGGCCGAATATCCGGAGTCGTTCGAAGTGGCCAGCCGCATGCGCCGCAAATTCATCGCCCTACTCGGACCGACCAATTCGGGCAAGACCCACAAGGCGATGGAAGCGCTGGCCAAGGCGAAGAGCGGCGTCTACCTCGCTCCCCTGCGCCTGCTCGCGCTGGAGAACTACGAACGGCTGCAGGAGGCGAAAGGCCCTGGCGGCGAAGAGATCAAGGTCAGCCTGGTGACCGGCGAAGAACGCCGCGTGGTCGAAGGCGCCACCCACGTCGCCAGCACCGTCGAAATGCTGGACGCGCGCAATCCCGTGGAGGTTGCCGTCATCGACGAGATCCAGATGCTGGCCGACCGCGACCGCGGCGCCGCATGGACCGCCGCGGTATGCGGCGCGCCGGCTCATACGGTGTATCTGGTGGGTGCGCCGGAAGCGCAGCGCGCCATCAAGGCGCTGGCCGACCGGCTCGAATGCCCGCTCGAGGTCCACGTCCTGAAACGCAAGGCGCCGCTGTCGATGGAACCGAGCGCGGTGCGCAAGCTGCGCAACCTGCAGCGCGGCGACGCCGTCATCGCGTTCTCGCGCCGCGAGGTGCTGATGTGGCGCGACATGATCACCGACATGGGCCTGTCCGTTGCGACGGTGTACGGCAACCTGTCGCCGGAAGTGCGGCGCGCGCAGGCCGAGCGCTTCCGCGACGGCAGCGCCGACATTGTCGTGGGTACCGACGCGCTGGCGATGGGGCTGAACCTCCCGATCTCGCGTATCGTCATGACCACCACGGTGAAGTACAACGGCTACGAGGAAGAAGAAATCCCCGCCGCGCTGGCGCGCCAGATCGCCGGCCGCGCGGGCCGCTACGGCGTGCATGAAGAAGGTTTCGTGGCCGGCTATGACGACGAGACACATGAAGTCATGCGCTCTCTGCTGAAGGAGAAAGTGCCGCCCGTGAGCACCAGCGGATTCTCGGTGGCGCCGTCGATCGAGCACCTGCACCGCATCGCTTCGGTGACCGGCGAGACCTCGCTGGTCAAGCTGCTCAAGCGCTTCGTGCACAACATCGACGTGCCGGACGGCTTCTTCTACCCGCGCATCACCGAGGAGCAGTCCGAGCGCGCCGTGTGGCTCGACACGCTGTCGCTGTCGCTGGCCGAAAAATTCATGCTGTCGCTGGTGCCGATTTCGACCAAGGTGCCCACCTTGCAAAGCGCGTGGGAGCACTGGTCGTATTCGCTGGCGAAGAAGAAGATCTGCAAGCTGCAGCCGCATCCGAACGACCTGATGTTCCAGAACCTGCAGGAGGTCGAGGACACCTGCCGCATGTATTCGGCCTACGCCTGGATCAGCTACCGTGTGCCGGAATACTTCCCGAGCATCGAGCTGGCGCAGGAACTGGCGCGTACCGCGTCAGAGCGCGTGGATTCGATCCTGCATGCGCAGAACGCAGCGGCGCGTAAGAAAGGCGGCGGGAGTGGCGGTTTCGGCAGCGAGAAGAAGCGCCGCCGTTAGGATTGCGCCGTGTGCTTGATCCGAAGGATTTCGACGGCGCTGCTCGTGACACGATAGATGACGACGTAATGTGGATGGATCACCATCTCGCGGGTATCCGGCAATTGGCCGCGGCGGTACAGCAGTGGGTGTGCCAGAAGTGCTGAAGTTTTTTGCTTGATAATTTTATTCAACGCCCAGGCCGCGGCCGGACTATCGTGGGCCACACGCGCGATTATCGTGTCCCGATCGCAATCGGCACGACGACTCCATATGAGTTTCACGGCTACCCCGCCGCGATCCGCTTCCTTAACTCAGCTTGCTTCTTTGCAAAACGTTCTTCAACTTCCTCGGCCGGAATGGGGGGGCTGGGTCGTCAATTGCTAGCTGGACCTCTTTTCGTATCCAGTCGTCGTATTCGGGGTCCGCGCCAATGTCGTCACTTTGGTCCACTTGCAGATCGATGCTATCGACACCAAGCTCGCCGACAAATGTGAGGCAGTCGTCGACTGACTGCCAAGTTGTTTGCCCGGAATCGTTCGGCGTCACACAAAGCTCGCTCTCACCGATGACGAGGCGGATGGTCCACCCGGTGTCTTCGCAGAGAATGACCGCGCCCGCGTCCTTGTTCTCGGCAACCAGCGCCCTCGCCTTGGACCTGCCAATTTTTTCACGTTCCATGTTCCAGCCTCCGCCCCGGAGAGGGATTGATGATGAACCGATTTACTCGGGCCTGCAAACGCGGATCAGTTCAGGGACGTACAATGTCCTCACCTTTTCTCATCCCCGCCACCGACCATGACCGTACCCAAGTTCGACCTTAAATCCATCAACGAGTTCGGCGCCCAGTGCCTGCCCGGCTACCTCGGCATCGAAATCACCGGCGTCGACAATGGCGAAGTGGCGGCCCGCATCGAGATCAAGCCGCATCACTTGGCGCCGAACGAATACCTGCACGCGGGAACGGTGGTCACGCTGGCCGATACCGCGGCCGGCTACGCCTGCATGGCCAACCTGCCCGAAGGCGCCAACAGCTTCACGACCATCGAGCTGAAATCGAACCACCTGGGCACCGCGCGCGAAGGCGCGATCGCGGCCGTGGCCAAGCCGATTCACCTCGGCCGCACGACGCAGGTGTGGGATGTGGTGGTGACGAACGAAACCAACGGCAAGACGATTGCCTTGTTCCGGTGCACCCAGATGATTTTGTATCCGAAGTAAGAAGCCGCCAGCGCCTTAGCCGGCAATTTCCTTCTGCAGCAGCGCGTGCAGCTCGGTGAACTTCGGTTCGCCGACGTAGCGCTTGATGATCTTGCCGTCCTTGCTGATCACGAAGGTGGTCGGCGTCAGCGACACGTCGCCGAACGACTTGGCGATATCGCCACCCGAATCCAGCGCCACCGTGAACGGCAGCTTGCGTGTTTCAGTGAAGTTGATGACGTAGTTGGGCGGATCGTATTTCATCGCCACCGCCACGAATTCCAGTCCCTGGCCTTTGAACTTGTTGTAGGTCTCGACCATCTGCGGCATTTCCTTGACGCAGGTGACGCAGGAAGTTGCCCAGAAATTGACCATCACGACCTTGCCGCGCAGGCTTTGCGTGCTGATCTTTTCACCCTTCAGGTTGATGAAGGTGACGTCAGGCGCAGGCGTACTCTTGTTAAAGACGACGTAGCCGGCGGCCGCAAGCAATACAAGCAGCGCGCCGATGGCGGCCGGTTTGGTCCATGCGGGACGCTTCGGGCTGGTGGTGCTCATAGGATTGGAATTTTTTAGCGGAAACAGGGCTAATTATAGCCCTGCCCCGCAAAAGTATTTTCTTACGAGCCGGTCGCTTCGGTAGCCGCCGGCAGCGCCTTCAGGTCGATGTCGTTCAGGTATTCGAACACGCGTACGACTTTCTGCACGCCGGATACGCCGCGCGCCACGTCGGTGGCGACCTGGGCTTCGCGCGGGGTCACGCGGCCCATCAGGTAGACATTGCCGCGTTCGGTGACAACCTTGAACGAAGCCGCCGAGACGGTCTGCATGTCGACCAGGCTGGCCTTGACCTTGGTGGTGATCAGCGCGTCGTTGGAGCGCGAGGTGTACTTCGACGGCGGCGCCGCCTCGAGTTCATTGACGACCAGGGTTACGCCATCGATTGCACGGATATCGCGCTCTACGGCAGCCTTCATGGCGGCATCGCGCACTTCGCCGGTCAGCAGCACGCGGCGGTTGAAGCTGGTGACGTTGACGTGGCCGTCGGCGCCGGTGATGTTGTTGGCCTTCATTTCGCCCTTCACGGCAATGGCCTTGTCTTCCGTCTGGGCGCCCAGGGTGCGGCGGTCGTTGGCGGACACGGCGGTCATGACGGCGCCGCCGGCAACCAGGCCGACGCATCCCGACAGGCTACCCAGCAATGCGACGCATGCGAGGGCTTTCGCCAGTGGGTGCAGGGAAAGTCCTTGCTTATTCATTAACATCTCCTCCGAACAGCGCGACGTCGATGCCGTCGCAAATACAATGGATGGTCACCAGATGGACTTCCTGGATGCGGGCGGTACGGGTATGCGGGACGTTGATATGCACGTCGGCGTCGGTCAGCATCTTGGCGAGCATGCCTCCGTCCTTGCCGGTCAGCGCCACGACGCGCATTTCGCGTTCGAGCGCCGCTTCGACGGCGGCGACAACGTTGGCGGAATTGCCAGAAGTCGAGATGGCCAGCAGCACGTCGCCGGCCTGGCCGAAGGCCTGCACCTGCTTGGAGAAGATCTCCTTGTAGCTGTAGTCGTTGCCGACCGCGGTCAGGATCGAGGTGTCGGTGGTCAGCGCCAGCGCAGGCAGCGGGAAACGCTCGCGCTCGAAGCGGCCAACCAGCTCGGCTGCGAAGTGCTGGCAGTCGGCGGCCGAACCGCCATTACCGCAAGCAAGAATCTTGTTGCCGTTCGACAGGGCCGAGAACATCAGTTCGATCGCCTGGGAAATGGGCTGGGCAAGGACGTTTGCCGATTGAAGCTTCAGGTCGGCGCTTTCCTGGAAGTGGGCAAGGATGCGTTGAGTATTCATAGTTCGCGATTATAGTGCAGCAGGAAAGCAAGCCGGGCAACTGCTGTTAAAATGCTTACACCTCGACAGCATTTTTCAGCCATTCGAGGGAATCGCCGTCGATTGCCACGACGTCGATGCGGCAGGCCGGCATTTGCGGGAAACGGGTGAGGTAGAGCTGGGCGGCGTGAATGATACGCCGGATCTTGGCGGGGGTGATGCTTTCGGCGGCGGAAACAGCCGCGCCGCTGTCGCGCCGGCGCACTTCGACAAACACCAGCATGCCGCGCTCGCGCATGATGAGGTCGATTTCGCCGGCCTTGCAGCTGAAATTGGCCTCGACCAAAGCCAGCCCGTGCCGCTGCAGGTAGGCAAGCGCGTCTTGCTCGCCCTGCTGGCCCCGGCGCTGCGTGAAGCTGAGCCGGGCTGGCCACATGGTTATTGTCCGGCGGCGGGCATCCGGGCGGCGCCGCCCTGGTAGACGGCGACCGGCATGGTGCGCGAAAACTGCGCGCTGCCGTTGCCGTAGTTGCCTTTCAGCTTGCCGGTCACGCCGTCCAGCTCGAAGTTATTGCGGCCCTTGGCGATCTCGCGCGCCACGCAGAAGGCATCGATGCCCAGCGCGTACACGCGCTCCATGTCGAGCGTGAGGGGCGAACCGTCGAAGCGCCGATAGGCCGCCACCGCGGCATCGTCACGCTGCATGACCCATGGCAGGTCGAGCATGCGCACGCCATCGAGTTCGGGCTGGGTGTCGCCCGCCACCGGGCGCGGATTGACCGACGAGGAGCCGTAGAACGGCACGCCGTTGCCCAGCACGCCGCGCACCTGGCGCGCCTGCACCGCGTCCAGCGCCGCGAAGATCAGCGTCGGGCGCTCGTCCTGTACCTTGCTGTTCAACTGTCCGATGGCCATCTCGATTTGATAGCCGTTGCCGGTCGGGAGTTCCACCTCTTCCGAGTTATGGCCAAGCTTGATCCATTCGTCGGCAAAGGCATTGGCGATGCGGTGCTGCCATGCGGCCGGACCGGTGACGATAATGGCGCTGGCGCCCGGCTGCTCGCGGCTGATCCAGGCCGCGGCCTGGCGCGCCTCGTCCTCGATCGACAGGCCGATCACGATCATGTTGGGCGGGACCAGGGTGCCTGCGTCGGGATGGTTCAGCGCGATGGTCGGCTTGCGCAGGGCCGGACTCGACGCCACCGCGCTTACGTCCGAGCGCGCCAGTGGGCCGACCACGATGTCGTTGTTTTCGGCCGCACGCGCGTAGGCTTCAAGCGCTTGCTGTGGACCGTCGCCGCTGTCGATCACGTCGACCACGTAGCCCGCGCCTTCATGTGCATGGGCCGCCATGAAGCCGGCCCGCAGGATGTCGGCAGGCTTGCCCAGCGCCGCCGAACGCAGCGGCAGCATCAGGCCGATGCGTACCGTCTTGCCCGTCGGCGCAGCCGCTTCCGGCTGCGGCTGGTCGGGCGAATCGACCGGCATGGTCTGCACTTCGGCCTCAGGTATGGCAGGTTCGGCCGGCGCGGTGCTGCGCTGCTGGTATTGCGGCTCAGCCAGCGGCCTTGTATTTGCTTCGAATGGCGCGCACAATCGCCCCGACACGTCGCATGGCGTGCTGCAGCCGGCCAGCAAGGCAACGGTGACTGCGGCAAGTACGCCCTTCAG
>NZ_QYUP01000102.1 GCF_003590855.1 Massilia cavernae | reverse complement strand
GTGACGAGCTGGTCGGGCTTGAGCGAACGCGCCAGGTCGGCCAGGTCGGGCACGGCCTTCATCGCAAGCCGTTCCGAACGGGTGCGGATGTCCTTGTAACTGGACATCAGGTCGGCCTGGGTGACGTTGCCGGCAAGCTGGCGCTGGGCGTTCTGCAGCACCTGCACGTAGTCGGGCAGCTGCGTAGTGCGGTGCCAGTGGAACAGTTCATCGATATCGCGCTTCACGAAATCGGACTGGTCGTTGTCGATGTCGACATAGGCGTTGAGCCACCAGTACAGCAGCGTGTCGCCGTTGTTGTAAGTAAAACGGATGGTGCTGCAGGCTGCTACCGTGAGCATGAGTGCGATCACGGCCAACAAGCGAATCCGATGGAACAAGTTGTCGTGCGTGTTATTCTTTTTCATCTTCTCAACTTTTCAGACCAAGCTCATGAATGTAGTGATCCTCGCCGCTGGCATGGGAAAGCGGATGCAATCCGCGCTGCCGAAAGTCCTGCACCCGCTGGCCGGCAAGCCGCTTCTGTCGCACGTGATCGACACCGCGCGCGGCCTGGCGCCGAGCAAATTATGCGTGATTTACGGACACGGCGGCGCAGCGGTGCCGGAGATGGTGGCACGCCAGAATAACGGCCTGTTCGCAGTCATCGACACCGCGCTGCAAGAGCCGCAACTGGGCACCGGCCACGCCGTGATGCAGGCGCTGCCGCAACTGGACGACGCGGCGCCGACGCTGATCCTGTACGGCGACGTGCCGCTGACCACCCTCGCCTCGCTGCAGCGCCTGGTCGACGCGGCCGGCCAGGACAAGCTGGCGATCCTGACGGTGGAACAGGCCAACCCGTTCGGGCTGGGCCGCATCATCCGCGAAGGCGGCAACATCGTCCGCATCGTCGAAGAAAAGGATGCCAGCGACACCGAGCGCGCGATCCGCGAAATCAACAGCGGCATCATGGTCGCGCCGACGCAGCACCTGAAGCGCTGGCTGTCCACGCTCGAGAACAAGAATGCACAGGGCGAGTACTACCTGACCGACATCGTCGCGCGCGCGGTCGCCGACGGCGTGCCGGTCGTATCGGCCCAGCCATCGGCCGAGTGGGAAGTCGCGGGCGTCAACAGCAAGGTGCAACTGGCCGAGCTCGAGCGCCGCCACCAGCTCAACATCGCCAACGCGCTGCTGGAGCAAGGCGTGACCTTGATGGACCCGGCCCGCATCGACGTGCGTGGCGAACTGGTCTGCGGACGCGACGTAACGATCGACGTCGGCTGCGTGTTCGAAGGCCGGGTGGAGCTGGCGGACGGCGTGACGGTCGGCGCGCACAGCGTGCTGGTCAATGCGAAGGTTGCCGAAGGCGCCAACATCAAGCCCTTCTGCCACATCGAAGAAGCGGTGGTGGGCGCCAAATCCCAGATCGGCCCGTATGCGCGGCTGCGTCCGGGCACCGAGCTGGCGGAGGACGTCCACATTGGCAATTTCGTCGAAATCAAGAACAGCCAGGTCGCCGCGCACAGCAAGGCAAACCATCTGGCGTATGTAGGCGATGCGACGGTAGGTTCGCGCGTCAACATCGGCGCCGGCACGATCACCTGCAACTACGACGGCGCCAACAAGTTCCGCACCGTGATCGAAGACGACGCCTTCATCGGCAGCGACAGCCAGCTGATCGCACCGGTCCGCGTCGGCGCCGGCGCGACGCTGGGCGCGGGCACGACGCTGTCGAAGGACGCCCCGGCCGGCCAGCTGACGATTTCCCGTTCCAAGCAGATGACAATCGAAGGCTGGAAGCGCCCGGTGAAGGTCAGAAAATAAGTTTCCGAAATCGGGGTCAGACCACCATTTCCACAACGCGAAATCGGGGTCAGACCACCATTTCCACAACGCGAAATCGGGGTCTGACCCCGATTTCATTGCAAGTCTTCAGCCGATCGCTTCGGCGATGCCGCCGCGGGCGGCCTTGAAGGCGGGAACGAGGGCGGCCAGCAGCGCCACCGCCATCACTGTCACGACCGCCATCGACATCTTGTTGAAATCGAGCTCGACCAGCATCGGCGACGGCTGCAAGGCGTGGTGCGCCGAGTAGGATAGCGCGGCCCGGTTGACCACCCACGCAACCAGGCCGCTCGCCACGAGGCTCGCAACGACACCGATGGCCGCCATCCACAACGCTTCCGCAGCGAACATCAGGAAGATCGAGGCGCTGCGCATTCCCAGCGCACGCAGCACGCCCACTTCGCGCCGCCGTTCGAGCGCGTTCATCGAGATGGTCGCGGCAATCGCGGCAGCAACCACGGCAAACGCCATCCCCGCCAAGCTGTCGAACGCCAGCTTTGACGTCCTGTCCTCCTGATTGAAGGATGGCGACTGCTCCTGCCAGGTACGCACGTGCGCCGCTACACCGCTTGCCCGCAGGGCCGCCAGCAGCTCGCCGCGCTTTTCTTCGAGCTGGGCGGGCTCGGCCAGGAACACGACGAAGCGCTCGGTCAGCACGGTGTCCAGCAGGTTCTGCGCCATTTCAAAAGGCATCAGCACCGAACGCGCATCGGCGCTCAGTTCGGCGGTGCTGAAGATATCCACAACCTCGGCGTTGAGCGGCGTCGCGCGCGTGTGCGGCGCGGCGCCGGCCAGGGTCACGTTGCTGCCGTTGCGCAGCCCGAGCGAGCGCGCCTGCCCCGCACTGACAGCAATGCCGTTCCGTACGCCCGCCTTCAGCTTGCCGGGCGCGTCGGCCGGCGTGCCGGCGTCGATACCCTCGCCGCGGAACAGCGCCGAGCGCTCGCCGCTGCTCGCCATTCCGGACAGGCTCATTTGTGGTAGCACCAGCGCGACCCCGGCCCGGCCTTCGACGATGCGCCGCACCCTGGCCGCCTCCTCGCGATCGAACAGGGGCGCATCGCCCTCCGCCGTGCTTCCCGAACGCACGATGGCGAGATGGCCCAGCCGCTCGCCGATCACCACCCGGTATTCGGCGCGCGCGCGTGCTGGCGATGTGCCCGGCAAACAGGTCGAGCGCGCACAGGCTGGCCGCAATGACGAGCACGGCCAGCACGGTACGCGGCCGTCCCTGCAGGACAGTGCGCAGCGCCAGCCGGAAGGGACTCATCCCTGCACCCTCAGCGGCCGCCGCCGCGCCTCGGTCGGGGTTGATGCCAGCCGTCCCTCGTTCAGCTGCAGCGTACGGCTGACGCGGCTGAACTGGCGCTGGTCGCGGGTCGACAGCACGAAGGCGGTGCCGTGCTCGTGCTGGTAGCGCGCGAACAGGTCCATCACCAGCCGGATGCAGCCGTTGTCGAGGCGCGAGGTGGGCTCGTCGGCCACCACCAGCCGCGGCAGCGTGACCAGCGCGCGCGCGATCGCCACCCGCTGGCACTGGCTGGCGTCGAGCCGGCCGGGATACTGGCGCATCTGTGTCGCCAGCCCCAGCCGCGACAGCAAATCGGCGGCGCGCTGTTCCGTTTCCTCCAGCGCCGTCTCGTCGAGCCGGCCGCGCAGCATCAGCGGCAGCAGCACGTTTTCGTGCGCCGTCATCACCGGGATCAGGCTGGACGACTGGAACACGAAACCGATCAGCTCGTTGCGCAGGTCGGCGCGGCCCTGGTCCGACATTTTCGACACCAGCAGGCGCGCGATGATGACGCTGCCTTCGGTGGCGCTGTCGAGCATGCCGATGATGTTGAGCAGGCTGGTCTTGCCGCTGCCGGACGGGCCGCACACGGCGATCATTTCCGCCGGTGCCAGCTTGAGGTGGATGTCGTGCAGCGCATGGCAGGCCGCCAGCCCCTGCCCATAGTGCTTGTGTACGCCGCCCAGGTTCACCAGCTCCGGCGCCAATGCCGGAACCTTGTTCAGGATCGCTTCCATTGCTTCGCCTCGTGTCGGGTCAATCACCTTCACGGCGCGGGTGGGCGCCGCTCAGATGTTGCCAGTAGACGCTGTTTCCCTATGGAACAAGTTGCGTCCCATCAATTTTGGGATCAGACTGCAATACGCGTTTCGAATTTGCTGCGGAAGGTGGAGAAGTAGGTTTTGACGTTGCGCACGTTCTTGTGCGCGGCGAACAGGCGGTGCGCCAGCCCGTGGTAGGCCGGCATGTCGGCTACCTGGACCACCAGCACGAAGTCCGGCCCCGAGGCCACCCGGTAGCACTGCATCACGGCCGGTTCTGCCGCCACGTGCTGTTCGAACTCGGCCATGCGTTCGTCCGCCTGAACGTCCAGTGAAATCTCGACCAGCGCCGTCAGCCGCGCGCCGACTTTTTCCGGCGCGACAATCGCCACCTGGCGTTCCAGGATGCCGGCCTCGGTCAGTTGCTTGACCCGGCGCAGGCAGGTGGGTGGCGACACGTGCACAAGTTCCGCCAGCTCGGCGTTGGTGTGAGATGAGTCAAGCTGGAGGATGTTCAAGATGCGACGATCCAAATCGTCCATTTGATATGGTTGGTCTGACATGCTCATCCGAAATAATAATTAAATTTTTCGACGTTTATGAAATTAAATTTCATACGTCATTTATGGTGAAATAATATAACGAAACAGTCGAAATTTAGAAAGCTTATTTCATCGTCTCTCATCTAGGATTGCACCACCATTAATTGACCAATCTGTGAGGTAACCATGTGCGGCATCGTCGGAGCAGTAGCGCAACGCAACATCACGCCAATCCTGATCGAAGGACTGAAGCGTCTCGAATACCGCGGCTATGATTCCTGCGGCGTCGCGCTGCACGTCGACGGCCGCTTGCGCCGCTCGCGCAGCACTTCGCGCGTGGCCGACCTCGAATCCCAGGTCGGCGAAGCCCACCTGCAAGGTTTCACCGGCATCGCCCACACCCGCTGGGCCACCCACGGCGCGCCGGCATCCCACAATGCCCACCCGCACTTCTCGCCGACCGAAGACAACGCCCGCATTGCCCTGGTTCACAACGGCATCATCGAAAACCACGACGAACTGCGCGCCGAACTGACCGGCCTCGGCTACGTGTTCCAGAGCCAGACCGACACCGAAGTCATCGCCCACCTGGTCGACCACATGTACAACGGCGACCTGTTCGATACCGTGCAGCACGCCGTCAAGCGCCTGCACGGCGCCTACGCCATCGCCGTGTTCAGCCGCGAAGAACCGCACCGCGTGATCGCCGCCCGCCAGGGTTCGCCGCTGATCGTCGGCGTCGGCGAAGGCGAAAACTTCGTCGCCTCCGACGCGATGGCGCTGGCCGGCACCACCAACCGCATCATCTACCTGGAAGAAGGCGACGTCGTCGACCTGCAGCTGGGCAAATACTGGATCGTCGACAGCAGCGGCCGCTCGGTCGAGCGCGAAGTGAAGGTCGTGCACGCCCACACCGGCGCAGCCGAGCTGGGCCCGTACCGCCACTACATGCAGAAGGAAATCTTCGAGCAGCCGCGCGTGGTGGGCGACACCCTGGAAGGCGTCACCGGCATCATGCCCGAGCTGTTCGGCGACAACGCCTACAAGGTCTTCAAGCAGATCGACCGCGTGCTGATCCTGGCCTGCGGCACCAGCTACTACGCCGGCCTGACCGCGAAATACTGGATCGAGTCGGTCGCGAAAGTGCCGGTCAACGTCGAGATCGCCAGCGAATACCGCTACCGCGACAGCGTCCCGAACCCGAACACCCTGGTCGTCACCATCTCGCAAAGCGGCGAAACCGCCGACACCCTGGCCGCCCTGAAACACGCGCGCAGCCTCGGCATGGAGCACACCCTAACGATCTGCAACGTGGCCACCAGCGCCATGGTGCGAGAGTGTGCACTCGCTTACATCACCCGCGCTGGTGTCGAAGTGGGCGTTGCATCGACCAAGGCCTTCACCACCCAGCTGGCCGCGCTGTTCCTGCTGACGCTGACCCTGGCCCAGGTCAATGGCCGTCTCGACGACGAAATGGAAGCGACTTTCCTGAAACAAATGCGCCACCTGCCGGTAGCGATTGCCGCCGTGCTGGCGCTGGAACCGCAGATCATCGCCTGGGCCGAAGAGTTCGCCCGCAAGGAAAACGCGCTCTTCCTCGGCCGCGGCATTCACTATCCGATTGCCCTCGAAGGCGCGCTGAAGCTGAAGGAAATCTCGTACATCCATGCCGAAGCCTACCCGGCTGGCGAGCTGAAGCACGGCCCGCTGGCGCTGGTCACCGACGAAATGCCGGTGGTCACCATCGCCCCGAACGACGCGCTGCTGGAAAAGCTGAAGTCGAACATGCAGGAAGTCCGCGCCCGCGGCGGCCAGCTGTACGTCTTCGCCGACGTCGACTCGCGCATCAATTCCGGCGACGGCATCCACGTGATCCGCCTGCCGGAACACTACGGCCTGCTGTCCCCGATCCTGCACGTGGCTGCGCTGCAATTGCTGGCGTATCACACGGCGCTGGCTCGGGGTACGGATGTGGACAAGCCGCGCAACCTGGCGAAGTCGGTTACGGTCGAGTAAGCTCGCCTCTAAAAAAGTTCGACAATGTTCTCCGGTAAGGGGGGCTGCGGCTCCACCTCGGCCCGAATCCTACGCCTGTGCATACAACCAGCCTTTGCGCACCAAGAGTTTTTCTATCTCCACGCAGAAAAACACGCTGGCGGACAGAAGCAGGCAAATTGCCAATTCCCGTGCGCTAAGCGGTGCGGTACTGAATATTGGATTCAATTGCGGCACATAAATGGTCGCCATCTGTAGCAGGAATGTGAGTCCCACGGCGCCCAGCAAGGCCGGATTGGAAAGCACGCCTTGCCGGAACAGCGATTGCCGTTCCGAACGGATGGCGAGCACGAGTCCCATTTGTGACAAGGTCAACACCGTAAAAACCATCGTCTGCCAGCGCGGTGAGTCGACATGGATGGCCCAGGCCTGTGCAAACAGCGATACTGCAGCGATGATCAACCCGATCCACACGATGTGCTGCCACATGCCATGCGCGAATACGCTTTCCGCCGGCGGGCGAGGGGGACGTTGCATTATTCCTTGTTCCTCCGGTTCGGCGGCGAGCGCCAGTCCGGGCAGGCCATCCGTCATCAAGTTGATCCACAAAATGTGGATCGGCAGCAGTGGAATCGGCAAGTTCAGAAAGGGGGCCAGAAAAATGACCCAGATCTCCGCCGAGTTGCCGGTCATCGCATAGCGGATGAACTTGCGGATATTGTCGAACAGGCGCCGCCCTTCCCGCACTGCGCCGATGATGGTAGAGAAATTGTCGTCCAGCAGTACCAGGCTGGATGCTTCGCGCGCCACGTCGGTACCACCCTTGCCCATGGCGATGCCGATATCGGCCTGTTTCAATGCAGGCGCGTCGTTGACGCCGTCGCCGGTCATGGCGACAAACTCTCCCTGCGCTTGCAGTGCTTCTACAATGCGTATCTTCTGCGCGGGATCGACGCGCGCATACACCCGGATGTGCGAGACTTGCTGCTTGAACGCCTCGTCGCTGAGTAATGCCAGTTGCGCTCCGGTGATTACGCTGTCGGCTGCGCCGGCGATGCCGAGTTCGGCAGCGATGGCGAGCGCGGTGGCAACATGGTCGCCGGTGATCATGACCGGCGTAATTCCTGCCGACTTACACATGCGCACCGCTTCCTTCGCTTCGGCGCGCGGCGGATCCATAAGGCCTACCAGGCCGACAAAAACAAGGCCAGTCTCAAGCATTCCCTCGCTGGACTCCTGTGGCACCTTCGACCAGTGCCTGCGTGCTATTGCCAGCACGCGCAGACCTTGCGTCGCCATGCGCTCAGCAACTGCCAGCAGCTCATCGAGTGCCAGCCTCGCCTCATCCCCCCGGGCCGCAAGCGTGCCGGTACAGAGCGGCAGAACGCTTTCCGGTGCGCCCTTGGTATAGGCGACGAATCCGCCAAGCTCGCGGTGAAACGTGGTCATCCGTTTGCGTTCCGAATCGAACGGCAGTTCGAAGACCCGCGCCGCGGTTCGCTCCAGCACCGTTTTGTCGTATCCGGATTCCAGCGCTGCCAAGTACAATGCCACTTCAGTCGGGTCGCCGGTCGGCGCAGCCTTATTGCTGCGGCTCGCGTTGTTGGACAGGGCTAGCGCGGTAAGCAGGCTGATCCAGGGTTCTTGCGACGGTAGCTCGCAGGATTGCTCCAGCAGCGTGCTGCTTGCGTAAAATTGATGTACCCGCATCCGGTTCTGAGTCAGGGTGCCGGTCTTGTCTGAACAAATGTACGTTACCGAACCCAATGTTTCTACAGCCGATAAACGGCGGATCAGCGCACGCCGGTGCGCCATCTTGTACGCGCCGAGGGCAAGAGAAATCGTGACGACGGCCGGCAACGCTTCCGGAATTGCCGCGACAGCCAGACTGACGGCGGTGAGGATCATCACCATCAGCGCTTCGCCTCGAAGCAGACCGATCAGGAAGATGAGCGCACAAATGGCGAGCACGGCGAACCCCAAGCGATTGCCGAATGTAGCAAGACGCTTTTGCAACGGCGTCTTGCGTTCCACGTCCTTGTCGAGCAGGCGAGCGATCTTGCCCAGTTCCGTCGCCATGCCGGTCGCGGTCACGATGCCGATGCCGCGTCCATAGGTCACGGTCGTGCCCTTGTATGCCATGTTGCAGCGGTCGCCGATTGACCAATCGCCCGCGGGAAGCGCCTTGCTGCGTTTATCCGCCGTGACAGCTTCCCCTGTGAGCAAGGCTTCGTCCAGCTTGAGCTGGATCGCCTCGATCAAGCGTAAATCGGCCGGCGTGACGATCCCGGCTTCCAACAGCACCACATCGCCCGGAACCAGCTCGACTGCTGGCACGAGAGTCCGTTTGCCGCTGCGCAGCACCAGCGCATTATGGGGCGCCATTTGTTTCAAAGCCGCCATCGCGCGCTCGGCACGCACCTCCTGGACGAGGCCGATTACGGCGTTGAGCACGACGATAACCGCAATCGCCAGCGTGTCCTTGACGTCGCCGACGATTCCGGACACCACGGCGGCGCCGAGCAGCATCAGAATCAGGAAGTCGTTGAATTGGTCGACCAGCATCCGCCATATCGGACGTGGCGGTTTCTCAGCAATTGCATTGGCGCCGTAGCGAGCCAGGCGGCTGGCCGCCTCAGCAGGTGACAGTCCCATATCGGGATCGAGCTGTAACCTGGCGGCCGTTGCGGCCAAATCAAGCGCATGCCAGTCGCTGGCAGCAGAGTCGATCTGGGTAAATGATAAGGAGGTCTGGTCCATGTCGCTCGCCAAGCGGTAAAGCAAGGAACCCGATGATTATGCCGCTTTCAACGATTGCTGGGCCACGTACATGCGCAACATGCGAGCCAAGCCAATTGGCGGGCGGCCCGGTCCGCTGACCTTCGGATCGAACGGTTATATCTGCTTGCCGACGGAACGGTGGGCGATGAATAAATCAGTGCTTCCCTTGCTGTCTTTTTCGGCTAAGCTTGATTTTCGCGACGCTTTCCTTAGTTCGCGGAGCAGAACCCGTTCACGTGGCCACCAGAGTTCTCGGCGGGGGAGGACTCTTGCTCAAACCGGATAGCCACACCGAAATCCACGGTGGTCTTGTCAACCGCAAGACATGCGTATGCCTGAAGATGAATTTATTCACCCGCGCGTCGCATCGCGCGCCGCCTGCCGGATCGAGAAACTGCGCGCGGCCGCGTTGCGTTTGGAAGCTCACCACCAGGAGCTCCTTGGCATGATCGATCCGATGATGCGAGAGAGCGCGCGTAACTTGGTGCATTATCTGGCGGTTCGTTCCTATGACATACGAGGATTGCAATCCGACTTGGCGCAGATGGGCCTGAGTTCGCTCGGGCGCATGGAAGCACATGCGCTGGCCTCGCTCGATATCGTCATCGCTGTCTTGTCAATGATGCGCCGGCTGCCGTTTTCAACGGTTCAGCCTGATCGGGCACCCGTCAGCATGGCTGATGGGCCGCCTTACTGGAGCGTAACACCAGCGCTATTCTCGGACCATCCCCCGCAGAACACCAGACACGCATCATGGTCACCATGCCATCCGAAGCGGCATGCGATTCCGAGTTGATAGGCGACCTTCTGGTAAGGGGGATGCAGGTAATGCGCATCAATTGTGCCCATGACGACTGCGAAGCGTGGTCGCGCATGGTCCAGAATTTGCGACAGGCTGAAAGTCGCCTGGGGCGAACGTGCAAGGCGTCTTTCGATCTGGCGGGCCCCAAACTGCGGACCGGACCGATCGAACCGGGCTCGGGCGTC
>NZ_QYUP01000101.1 GCF_003590855.1 Massilia cavernae | reverse complement strand
CACTAGCAGCAGCGTGAACAGGGAAAAGAGGCTTTCGCCGACTGCTGGGCGAAGCCGGCGACGGAACAGTCTGAGTGTCCTGGTCAAGTGGCCCCCCAACTATCCTAACGGGTGGATAATGCCTCCGGCATAGTGAAACACGGACTCGGCATTTCTTACATTCTGCCCCCAATTTTCGCCAAGCGGGGTGGGGTACGAAAAAATAGTTCTCTGCGTTAAGAAAACAAACTGAATCGTGCTTAGAATGGAACAATGACTGAACTACACCTTTCCCAGCCCGCCGCGCGCGCGCTCCACCTCGCCGCCCAGGGGATGCTGCGGCCGCGCCGGCGCAAGGCCGCCAAAGGCGACGTGATCGAGGCGATCCGCCGTATGGGCATGCTGCAGATCGATACCATCAGCGTGGTCGCGCGCAGCCCCTACCTGGTGTTGTGGAGCCGCCTGGGCGACTACGATCCAGCCTGGCTGGAGGAACACCTGGCCGAGGGCAGGCTGTTCGAATACTGGGCCCACGAGGCCTGCTTCGTGCCGATCGAGGACTACGGCCTGTACCGCCACCGCATGATCGACCCGCAGGCGATGGGGTGGAAGTATTCCGAGACCTGGATGCGCGAACGCGCCGGCGAAGTGGCGCAGGTGCTGGACCACATCCGCCGGAACGGCCCGACCCGCTCGTCCGACTTCGAACGCACCGACGGCAAGGCCGGCGGATGGTGGGAATGGAAGACCGAGAAGCGTTCGCTGGAAGTGCTGTTCACGTCGGGCGCGCTGATGATCGCGCGCCGCCACAACTTCCAGCGCGTGTACGACCTGGCCGAGCGGGTGCACCCGGAATGGGACGACAGCCGCATGCCGCCGATGGCCGAGACCCGGCGCCAGTTCGTGCTGCGCACAGTGAAGGCGCTGGGCGCCTGCAAGACGGCCTGGATTCCCGACTACCACCGCACCCGCCGGCCCCACGTCGACCCGGACGCGCTGGTGGAGGAGGGCCTGCTGCTGCGCGTGCGGGTGGTGGGCTGGGACGACCCTGCCTACGTCCATCCGGACCATCGCGAGTTGGCGCTGCAGGCCGCCGGCGGCGCGCTGGCGCCGACCCTGACCACGCTGCTGTCGCCGTTCGACCCGATCGTCTGGGACCGCAGGCGCGCGCTCGAACTGTTCAATTTCGACTACCGGCTGGAGTGCTACACGCCGGCGGACAAGCGCCGCTACGGCTACTTCACCTTGCCGATCCTGCGCCGCGGCGCGCTGGTCGGCCGCATCGACGCCAAGGCGCACCGGCGCCAGGGGATCTTCGAGCTGAAGTCGGTGTCGCTGGAGCCGGGCGTGCGCATCAGCGAACGCTTCACGCTTGATGTCGCGGCCGCCGTGGCGCGCTGCGCCGCCTGGCATGCCTGTCCGGAAGTGCGGGTGTGCGCCACCGTGCCGGAAGGCCTCAAGCCGATGCTGGAAGCGGCCCTGGCGCCGGCTCAGTCCAGCGTTTCGCGGTAGCGGTACACCGCGACCCCGCCCGCGGCCAGCAGGAACAGGCCGATCGGCCACAGCTCGGGCACGATATCTGCCAGCGTGTTCCCTTTCAGGAGGATGCCGCGCACGGTGCGCAGGAAGTGCGTCAGCGGCAGCATTTCGCCGATCGCCTGGGCCCAGCCCGGCATGCCGCGGAAGGGGAACATGAAGCCGGACAGCAGTATCGACGGCAGGAAGAAAAAGAAGGTCAGCTGCATTGCCTGCAGCTGGTTGCGCGCCAGCGTGGAAAAGGTGAAGCCGACCGCCAGGTTGGCGGCGATGAACAGGACCAGCACGAACGACAGCAGCACCAGGCTGCCCACCATCGGCACGTCGAACAGCAGGCGCGCGGCGGTGAGGATGACCAGCACCTGCACGTAGCCGATCAGGATATAGGGCACGATTTTCCCGATCATGACCTCCAGCGGACGCGCCGGCGTGGCCAGCAGGTTCTCCATCGTGCCGCGCTCGTACTCGCGGGTGACGGCCAGGCTGGTCATCATCACCATGGTCATGGTCAGGATCACGCCGATCAGGCCCGGCACGATGTTGTAGCGCGCCAGTCCGTCCGGGTTGTAGCGGCGGTGCACGCGCACTTCGAACGGCGGCTCGCGCAGGGCCAATCCGGCGAGCGGCCCCGTCAACTCGCGCGCCGCCACCTGGCGGCTGATGCCGGCGATGGCCGCCAGCGCGTTGCCGGACGCCGAAGGGTCGGTGGCGTCGGCCGCCAGCAGCATGGCCGGGCGTTCGCCGCGCACCAGCTTGCGTTCGAAATCGGGCGGGATCACCAGCAGGAACTGCACCTTGCCGGTGTCGAGCATCTTGTTGCCTTCGGCCTCGCCGGCGGGCTGGGACACCAGCGCGAAGTAGCGCGAGGCCTGCAGCGCCGAGACGAAACTGCGCGAGAACGCGCTGTCGCCGTGCGCCACCACTGCCAGCGGGAGGCGCCTGGGGTCGGTGTTGATCGCAAAGCCGAACAGCACCAGCTGCATGATCGGCACCCCGACCATCATCGCGAAGGTCAGGCGGTCGCGCCGCACCTGGCGGAATTCCTTGACCAGGATGGCCAGCATGCGCGCCCACGACATGCCCGCGGCGCGCATCTCAGGGCGCCTTCGCAAAGTTGTCGTCGGCGCCGCGCATCAGGTCGATGAACACGTCCTCGAGGTCGGCCGCGCCGGGCGTGGCGCGCAGGCCGTGCTGTTCCATCAGCTGGCGCGCGCCTGCCAGCGCGGTATCGAGTGCTTCGCTCGAGGCCGCGCTGACGTGCAGGGTGGCGCCGAACCAGGCCACGCTGCGCAGGCCGGGATCCTCGCGCAGCGCGCGCCCGAGCACGGCCAGGCCCTCGGGCGGCCCTTCGACTTCGGCGCTGGCCAGCGCTGCCTGAGCCACCAGCTCGGCGCCGCTGCCTTGCGCCAGCAGGCGGCCGTACGAGATGTAGGCCAGTTCATGGCAGCGCGCCGCTTCGTCCATGTAGTGGGTCGAGACCAGCACCGTCAGCCCGCCCACCGCCAGTTCGTGCAGGTGGTCCCAGAACAGGCGGCGCGCGTACGGGTCGACGCCGGCGGTGGGTTCGTCGAGCAGCAGCAGCTGCGGCCGGTGCAGCAGGCAGGCGGCCAGCGCCAGGCGCTGCTTCCAGCCGCCCGACAGCGATCCGGCCAGCTGGTCGCGGCGTTCGGCCAGTCCCATTTGTGCCAGCGCCTCATCGACGATGGCGCGCCGCCGCGGCACCTGGTAGACGCGGGCGATGAAGTCGAGGTTCTCCTCGAGCGACAGGTCTTCGTACAGGCCGAACTTCTGGGTCATGTAGCCGACCTGGCGCTTGATCTCGCGGGCCTGGGTGCGGATGTCGAAGCCCAGGCATGTGCCTTCGCCTTCGTCCGGCGTCAGCAGGCCGCACAGCATGCGGATGGTGGTGGTCTTGCCGCTGCCGTTGGGGCCGAGGAAGCCGTAGATGGCGCCGCGCGGCACCCGCAGGTCGACGTGGTCGACCACGGTGCGCCCGCCGTAACGCTTGGTCAGGCCGCGCACGTCGATCAGGATCGGGCGTTCCATCAGCGCGGCCCTGCCAGGCGCACTTCGATCGGCTGGCCGGGATGCAGGGCCTGTGCGCTTTCCTTTGAGGGCGTGGCCTCGACCATGAACACCAGGCCGGCGCGGTTTTCGCGGCTGTAGATCAGGGGCGCGGTGTATTCGGCCTCGCGCGCGATGTGGCTGATGGTGGCGGCCACGGGCTGGCCGCAGCCGTCGCAAGCCAGCGTGACTTTCGCGCCCAGCGCGATCGAGGCAAGCGCCGCCTGCGGCACGAAGAAGCGCGCGCGCAGGTACTGCGGCGCCAGCAGGCTGACTACCGGCGCGCCGGCCGGCACCAGCTCGCCCTCGCGGAAGTACAAGTCGGCAACGCGTGCCTCAAGCGGGGCGTTGACCGACTTGCGGCGCAGCTGCCATTCGGCCTGGGCCAGCTGGGCCTGGGCCGCCTCGATGTCGTGGCGCGCCGCCTCGATTTCGCCGGCGCGCGCGCCCAGCCCCGCCACCTTGAGCTGGGCCTGCAGTTCGGACACGCGGGCCTGGTCGCGCCGCATGGCCGCGCGCAGCTGGTCGACCCGGGCCGGTGCGACGAAGCGCGCCTCGAGCAGGCGGATTTCGCGCGCCAGCTCGGCCCGGGATAGTGCCAGCACGGCTTCGGCCTGGGCCAGCTGCTGGCGGGACACCGCGATTTCCTCGGGACGGCGGCCTTTCTGCAGGTCGGACAGCAGGGCTTTGGCGCGCTGCAGCCGGGCCGCCGCTTCCTCGCGGGCGGCGCGTTCGGAGTCCTGTTCCAGTGTGAAGGCGGGGGCGCCGGCGCGCACCGCGCTGCCGCGCTGAACGAACAGCCGCGCCAGCGTGCCGCCGGAAGGGCTGGCCAGGCGCACGTAGTCGGCTTCTATATACCCGGGGAAGTATCCCGGCGCCTTGTCGCCGCAGCCGCCCAGCGCGGCAAGCACGATAGTTCCGAGGAGCAAGCGCTTCATGGGAAGTTCCATGGGATGGGACAGCGTCGCAGCAACGTTATCACAATCGCAGCCTTGCAAAGCCGGCTAATTTATGATTTCATCAATGGCAGGGGTTTGCGAAATATCAAACCTGCTTTGTCGGACTTCCTTACACTTGATCTTCCGGGCCGAGATTAATCTCTCCAAAATAACAAAGTCGGCCTTTCCGTAAACGTCACTACCAGCCAGGTTCCCCGGGGCACGCCTTTGCGTCGCCGGGTCCTGTACCGGTGCGAAATTCAGAGGAGAATGAATGTTAACGGCGACATATACTCTCGTTGCACTATCAGTCGAGCAAGCAAGCGTTCGTGTCAGCTTGCAGTCCTTGAAAAAGTTGCTACAGTCCAATTTCATCCACCAGACGGCGCTCACGTCCAGCCAGGTCAGCTACGCGTTCGATGCCCTGCAGCGCCTGTACCACAATTGCCACTGGCGGAAAATCGATACCTTCCTGATTCCCGCGCTGCGCCGCGCCACCGGCCAGGCCGGCAGCCTGCTCGACGAGCTCGACGCGCTGACCGACGCCGCCGGCCAGGCCATCGCGGACATCTCGGCCCGGGTCATGGCCGCCGCGGTGTCGGGCGAGGCGGCGGTGCGCCAGTTCTGCGGCGCCATCGAAGCCTTCTGCGACGCCATGCTGACCCGCCTGGAGCGCGAGGAGCACGAGCTGTTTTCGCTGGCCCGCACCATGATTTCCGGCGAGGACTGGTTTGCCATCGCCAACCAGATGCTGGCCCACGATGCATACCGCCTGGAAACCCGCCCCGCGCGCGAGACGCCTGCCTCGCCTGGCGAGGCGGTGCACGCCGCGGAGGTCGACCGCCAGCGGCGCCACGCCTTCATCGCCGCAGGCTGAACCGGTGGCGCGCCCCGGCCCGGGGTAAAACCGCCGGCAGTGCAGCCTCCCATGCTGCGTTCTTGCTATGATGGCGGTTTTGAATGATTGATGCGACGTCATGTTCGAATTCCTCTTCAAGCGCTCGGGCGACAAGCCGGGCGCGGCGGCTGCTGGCCAGCCGGGCCGGCAGGATACGGCTGACCAGCAGGGCGCCGGCGAACCATCCGCGCGCGACCTCCAGGCCGGCCTGATTCCTTCGCTCGAGGGCGACGAGCTTGCGGCTGCCGAATTTGTCCTGAAGTCCGAATTCTCCGAGCTGCGCCTTGCCGCCGCCGAATTCATCCACTCGCGCGAACAGCTCGAGCGCGTGCACGGCGCGATCCGCAATACCGACCGCCGTGTCGCCAAGCTGATGCAGTCGCGGCTGGACGCGATCCGCCACCGCCAGTCCGAGCTCGAGCGCGCAAGGGCCTGCATCGCCCTGGCCGAAGCGCTGGCCGCCGACGACAAGCTGACCCCCAACCAGGTGGCGGAACTCGACCGCCGCTGGTCGGTCATCTCCGCGCCCGAACTGGTGGAAGAATTCACGCATGTGCGCGGGCGCCTGGCCGGCCGCATGGAAGGCCAGGTTGCGCTGCAGCGGGCCATGATCGACCGCCTCGGCGCCTTGCGCCACCTGGAGGGCAGCGGCCTGGCCGCCGCCGAGGTGGCGGCGCGCATCGAACACTTGTCGCAGGAGCAGGCGGTGGCGCTGGCCGCGCCCGAAGCCGGCACGCTGCCGCGCAGCCTGGTCAACGAGTTCGACCTCGAACGCACCCGCATCCTCAACTCGCTGGCGGCGCTCGAGAAGGGCGAGGCCGTGGCGGCCGCGCGCGAAGCCGCGCTGGCCGAATGGGAAGCGGCCCCGCGCGAGTCGCTCAATGCGGAGCGCATCCGGAAAGCCTGGCAGCACCTGGGCGTGGCGACCGGCGCCGCGCCGGCCGGCCAGCAGCAGCATTTCGACGCGCTGGTGGCGGCGCTGCCGCAAGCGCCGCCGCAGGCGGCGCGCAAGCCGAAGGCACAGCCGCCGGCAGCAAGCGCGGTGCTCGCGGGCACCGCCACGCAGTTCGCCGACACGCTGGCGGCGATGGAAGCCGCGCTGGAACATGGTTCGCTGGGCGCCGCCGCCGACTTCGACAAGGTACTCAAGGAAACGCGCGGCATACGGTTGACCCCTGAGCAGGCCGAACGGCTGGCGCATGCCCGCGCCGAACTGAAACGCCTGTCCGACTGGGCACGCTGGGGCGGCAACGTCTCGCGGGAAGAGCTGATCAAGGCGGTCGAACAGCTGCCGTCACTGCACCTGGCGATGGGCGAGCTGGCCAAGAAGGTCGGCAGCATGCGCGACCGCTGGAAGGCGCTCGACTCGCTGTCCGGCGCGGCGCCGAAAACGCTGTGGGAGCGTTTCGATGCGGCCTGCAGCACGGCGTATGCGCCGGCGGCGGCCCACTTCAAGCACCTCGCCGGCGAACGCCACGCCAATGCCGGCAAGGCGCAGGCGCTGGTGGCCGAAGCGGTGGCCGAGGCGGGCCGGCTGGACAATGCCAGCGGCGCCGACTGGAAGCATGTGGCCGGCACGGTGCAGCGCCTGCGCCAGGCGTGGAGCCACCTGGGCGCCATCGACCGCAAGGACAAGAAGCGCCTCGACCAGGAATTCGCCGATGCGCTCAATGTGCTGCAAGGCCCGCTGGAAGTACGCCGCAAGAACGAGGCGGCCGGCCGCGACGACCTGATCGAGCAGGCCAGGGCCATCAACCCGCGCGACCGCCATGCGCTCGATACGCTGCGCAGCCTGCAGGAGCAGTGGCAGGAGCATGCCAAGGCACTGCCGCTGGAACGCAAGACCGAGCAGGCCTTGTGGCAGCGCTTCCGCGCCGCCTGCGACGCGGTGTTCGCGGCACGCAAGGAAAGCGCCCACGCCGCCGACGCCGAACGGCGCGCCCACCAGGAAGCCAAGGACGCGGTCAGCGCACGGCTCGAAGCCGCCGCGCAGGGTATCGAACCGGCGGCGGCCGGCAAGCTGCTGCGCGATGCTGCGGCCGAATGGCATGCGATCGGCCCGGTACCGCGCGCCAATGAGGCGAAGGTCGAGAAGCGCTACCACGCGGCGGTGGCCAGCGTGCAGCACCACGCCGACGTCGCGAGGCGCAATGCGAGCCTGGCCCAGGCCGGATCACTGCGCGACAAGCTGCGGCTGTGCCAGGCGCTGGAGGCGGAGCTGGCCGGCGGCGCGGCGATCGACGCCGAGGCATGGCGCGGACGCTGGTCTGCCTTGCCGGCCCTGGGCGCCGACTACGAAACGGTGCTGCAGGCGCGCTTGGACGCTGCGCTGGCGGCAGCTTCGGGCAGCGGCCGCGAGGAATACGCCGCGCTGCTGGAGCAGAACCGCGGACGGCTGCTGCACGATATCCTGCGGCTCGAAATCGCGGCCGGCGTCGACAGCGGCGCCGAGTTCGCGCGCGACCGCCTGAAGCTGCAGGTCGAGGTCCTGCAAACCTCGCTCAAGTCGGGCCGGAAGCCGGTGTCGCAGGCGGCGCAATTCATCGAGCTGTGCGCCATGCCGGCGCTGGCCGATGCGCGCACCGCATCGCGCATCGAGCAGCTGTTTACCCGTATCGCAGGCAAGGAGGCGCGATGAAGCAGGTGCGGGTGCAGCTGGAGGACTTCGACCTCGGCGCCGAAGTGGCGGCGCTGCGCTCGGATAACCCGCGTATCGGCGCCGTGGTCAGTTTTGTGGGTACCGTGCGCGACATGAACGACGGCGCCAGCGTCAGCACGATGGAGCTGGAACACTATCCCGGCATGACCGAACAGGCCTTGGCGCAGATCGTCGAACAGGCCAACGCCCGCTGGCCGTTGCTTGGCGCGATGGTGATCCACCGGGTCGGTCCCTTGCTGCCGATGGAGCAGATCGTGCTGGTGGCCGTCGGCGCCGCCCACCGCGGCGAAGCCTTCGACGCCTGCGAATTCATCATCGACTACCTCAAGACCGAGGCGCCGTTCTGGAAAAAGGAACAGACGCCGGAGGGCGCGCGCTGGGTAGACGCGCGCGAGTCCGACGATAGCGCCAAGGCCAAGTGGGCCACCCCTTAAGCTGGATCGCGGTCGGGCTCGGCGCAGCCTGTGGCGCCTGGCTGCGCTGGGGCCTGTCGCTGTGGCTGTCGTCCGCGTACGGCAAGCTGCCGCTTGGTACGCTCGTCGCCAACCTTGGCGGCGGCTAC
>NZ_QYUP01000011.1 GCF_003590855.1 Massilia cavernae | reverse complement strand
AGCAGGGTGTCACCAGGGAAGAAAAATAAGACGACCAGGCCGGTTTCGCAGAAAACAATCGCAAACAGTACCGCGTAAACATAAATTCCATACTCAGCCAGCAACATGCCAAGGGTTTTGTCGACATGGAGGATCATGTCGAAAAATTGCATCAGGTCCATATTTTTCCTAAAGGGTAGCGCCGCATCATACCATCACTGACGGCCCAAATAATGCCTTGGACCCTCGCGGTGGCAGGATAATCTTGACGCGTCTCACAACTTTCCTAATCGTCCATTTTCCAGTTTACAATCCCCTCGCACCTGCCATCAAGCCGGGCGACGAGACTTATAAAATCAGGAGACGACGGATGCATGCGATTTACGCAATGAACAAAAAGGCAGCGCTGGCCGCAGCCGTGGCGGCCGGGCTGGCCCTCCCCGCCACCCACGCGGCCGAATCGAAGCCGCTGGCGGCCAAGCCGACGCTGGGCGACGTGATCAAGGCATCCAAGCCGTCCGACTGGCGGCCGCTCGACCCTGACAATACGCTGTACATGGACCTGACCTCCGGCCGCGTCATCATCGAACTGGCGCCCGATTTCGCGCCCAACCACGCCGCCAACATCAAGCTGATGGCTCGCGAACAGTATTTCGACGGCCTGGCCGTGATCCGCTCGCAGGACAACTGGGTGGCGCAATGGGGCGACCCGGACGAGAAGAACCCGCGCCCGATGAAGACCGCGAAGCAGACGCTCAAGGCCGAGTTCACGGTGCCGATGAAGAACGTCAGGCACTTCACCCGCCTGCCGGACCGCGACGGCTACGCGCCGCAGGTCGGCCACTCGAACGGCTTCCCGTCGGCGCGCGACCCGAAGACCGGCCAGGCATGGCTGGCCCACTGCTACGGCATGGTCGGCGTGGGACGCGACAATGAGGCCGACAGCGGCGGCGGCTCGTCGCTGTACGCGGTGACTGGCCACGCACCGCGCCACCTGGACCGCAACATTACCGTCGTGGGACGCGTGGTGTCGGGCATGCCGCTGCTGTCGTCGCTGCCGCGCGGCGAGGGCGCGATGGGTTTTTATGACAAGCCGGAACTGAACCTGCCGATCAAGTCGGTGCGTGTGGCGGCCGATGTGTCGGAGGCGGAGCGCAGCAAGTTCGAGGTGATGCGCACCGATACCGCGACCTTCAAGGCCGCGGTGGAAGCACAGCGGAACCGTGGTGGCCCATGGACCAAGGTGGCGGCTGGCTACATCGAGCTGTGCAACGCGCCGATTCCGGCACGCGAAGTTAAATAACCCCGTTAGCCCCAGCACGTCGTTCCCGGCATTGCCGGAAACGACTTCCCGCGCACGCGGTTACAACGTGCTGAATTTGGTGGTTTGAACTTCACCGCAAGCTATAATCTCGCGATGAACGCCCCGATCCCCGCACACCGTCCCATCCAGGCCCTCCCCGACCAGTTGATCTCCCAAATCGCCGCAGGCGAGGTGGTCGAGCGCCCGTCGGCAGTGGTCAAGGAGCTGCTGGAAAACGCACTCGACGCGGGCTCCACCCAGATCACCGTGCGGCTGGAAGAAGGCGGCGTCAAACGCATCGCCATCACCGACAACGGCCGCGGCATCCCGCCGGAACAGCTGCCCCTGGCCCTGGCGCGCCACGCCACGTCCAAAATCGCCTCGCTCAACGACCTTGAAAATGTGTCAACGCTCGGCTTCCGCGGCGAAGCGCTGGCGTCGATCGCCTCGGTCGCTTCTGTCAGCGTCACCTCGCGCACGCCGGGCGCACCCCACGCCTGGGAAATCGTCGGCTCGCATGCCGGCACCGTCGCGCCATCGTCCGGCGCCTTCGGCACCACCATCGACGTGCAGGACCTGTACTTCAACACGCCCGCGCGCCGCAAGTTCCTGAAGTCGGAACAGACCGAATACGGCCACTGCGCCGAAGTCGTGCGCCGCATCGCGCTGGCGCGTCCCGACGTGTCGTTCAGCCTGTCGCACAATGGCCGCACCATCGACCACTGGAACGTCAGCGAGATGGCCAAGCGCAGCGCCCACATCCTGGGCAACGACTTCGCCGAAGCGCGCCTGCCGATCGACGAAGCGGCCGGCCCGCTGCGCCTGCACGGCTACGCCGGCCTGCCTACCGCATCGAAGGCGCGCGCCGACGGCCAGTTCTTCTACGTGAACGGCCGCTTCGTGCGCGACAAGCTGCTGGTCCACGCCGTGAAAGCGGCCTACCAGGACGTGCTGCACGGCGACCGCTTCCCGTCGTACGTGCTGGCGCTCGAGCTCGACCCGGCGCTGGTCGACGTCAACGTCCACCCGTCGAAAATCGAAGTACGCTTCCGCGACGGCCGCGCGGTGCACCAGTTCGTGTTCCACGCGGTGCAGCGCGCGCTGGCCCAGACCTCGGCCACCGCGTTCGGCAGCGTGCCCGCCCCGCTGACCGCCGGCGAGATCGGCGCGCCAGCGCAAACCTGGCGCCGCGAGCACGAGCAGACCTCGTTCGGCGCCCAGCTCACGTCGACTTTCTCGCCGTCGCCCTACCCGGCCGGCAGCCGCTACGACAATGCGCTCGGCGTAGCCCAGGACACCGCCAGCTACGGCGCCCTGTTCTCCTCCGCCCCGGCTCCGGCCGCGCCGCAGGCCACGATGGCAGCCTTCCCGCAAGCGTCGCCGCAGGCGATGTCGAACGAAGAATTCCCGCTCGGCTTCGCGCTGGCGCAGCTGCACGGCATCTACATCCTGGCGCAGAACAGCAAGGGCATGGTGCTGGTCGACATGCACGCGGCGCACGAGCGCATCCTGTACGAGCAGCTGAAAACCGCGCTCGACGCGCAGGTGGACGGCCATGACATGCAGGTCCAGTCGCTGCTGATCCCGGTGACCTTCTTCGCCGATGCGGTGGAAGTCGGCACGGCGCAGGAAAACCAGGACACGCTGCGCAAGCTCGGCTTCGACATCGGCGCGCTGTCGCCGACCACGCTGGCGGTGCGCTCGGTGCCGACCTTGCTGAAGAACGCCGACGCCCAGACGCTGGCGCGCGACGTGCTGCGCGACGTACGCGAATTCGGCGGCTCGCGCGTGCTGATCGAACGCCGCAACGAGCTGCTGGGCACCCTCGCCTGCCACACCGCGGTGCGCGCCAACCGCATCCTCACCGTGCCCGAGATGAACGCGCTGCTGCGCCAGATGGAGAACACCGAACGCGCCGACCAGTGCAACCACGGCCGTCCGACCTGGGTACAGCTCGAAATCCCGGCACTCGACAAGCTTTTCCTGCGCGGCCAATGATGTCCCGACCAAGCGATACCCTCCACCCCATCTCCGAGTATGCGCACGCGCCGATCCTGATCCTGATCATCGGCTTCATGATGCTGCAGCCGCTGTCGACAGACCTGTATCTCGCGTCCCTGCCCAGCCTTTCCACTGTGTTCGGCGTGCCTGCGTCCACGGTGCAGCTGACGCTGTCGATGTTCGTCATCGGCTTCGGCGGCGCGCAGCTGGTCATCGGCCCGCTGTCCGACCGCTACGGGCGCCGCCCGGTGCTGCTGTGGGGCCTGTCGCTGTACGTGGCGGCCAGCCTGCTGTGCGCATCGGCGCAGAGCATCGACGTGCTGATCGTCGCGCGCTTCCTGCAGGCGCTGGGCTGCTGCTCGGCCATCATCATCGCCCGTGCCATCGTGCGCGACGCCTACGCCCCGGCCGACAGCGCACGCGTGATCGCACGCGCCAGCTCTTGGCTGTCGCTGGCCCCGCTGACCGGCCCTATCCTCGGCTCCTACCTGCAGGTGGCGTTCGGCTGGCGCGCCGCATTCGTCGCGCTGTCGATCCTGTCCGGCATCGTGCTGTTCGCCGTCGTGCTTCGCCTCCCCGAAACCAATGTCCACAAGAACCCGCGTGCGACCGAACTGCGCGGGCTGCTGGCCAACTACCGCCACGTGCTGGGCGCGCGCGAGTTCTGGGCGCACGTGCTGCCGGGCGCGCTGTCGTACGGCGCGATCTTCGCCTTCATCTCCGGCTCGTCGCTGGTGCTGATCAAGGTACTGGGCGTGCCGACCGCGTGGTTCGGCTACTGCTTCGCTTTCGGCGTATCGGGCTACCTGATCGGCACCATCGTGTGCCGCAAGCTGCTGCCGCGTTTCGGCCCGACTGCGACGCTGCGCATCGGCAGCACGATGTCGCTGGCTGCGGGCGCGCTGTTTCTCGGCGCCGTCGCGCTGGGTTTCATCCACTGGTCGGTGGTCGTCCTTGCGATGTTCATGACGATGATGGCGCACGGCCTGAATTTCCCGGTCTCGCAATCGGGTTCGGTGACGCCTTTCCCGCAGCAGGCAGGAACCGCCGCGGGCCTGATGGGCGCACTCGTGATGGTGGTGGCGTTCGGCGTCGGCACCGTGGTCGGCGCCACCTTCGACGGAACCCTGCTGCCGCTGGCCTCCATCGCATGCGCGCTGGGCGTTGCCATCTTCGCATCGGTGCGCCTGGTGGCGCATACGGAGGCAGCGTGAAGCCCCTGGCGGTAGCCATCATGGGTCCCACCGCTTCCGGCAAGACGGCCGCGGCGCTGGCGATTGCGCGCGAGATCCCGTCCGAGATCATCTCGGTCGATTCCGCGCTGGTCTACCGCGGCATGGATATCGGCACCGCAAAACCGACTGCGGAAGAACTGGCCAGCGTTCCGCACCACCTGATCGACATCATCGAGCCGACCGAAGCCTACTCGGTGGCACAGTTCCGCGACGATACGCTGCGCCTGGTGGCCGACATCAGCGCGCGCGGCAAGCTGCCGCTGCTGGTCGGCGGAACCATGATGTATTTCAAAGGACTTACGGACGGTTTGGACGACCTGCCTACGGCGGATGCCGAAGTACGTGCGCGCATCGAGGAAGAAGCCGCGCGCATCGGCTGGCCCGGCATGCACGACAAGCTGCGCGCGCTGGATCCGGAAACGGCCGCGCGCCTGGCGCCGAACGATGCGCAACGCATCAACCGCGCGCTGGAGATTATCGAGCTGAGCGGCAAGCCGATGTCGGAACTGCTGGCGAAGCGCGAGAAGACCGAGCTGCCGTTCGAACTGCTGTCGTTCGCGCTCGAACCGTCGGACCGCAGCGTGCTGCATGCGCGGATCGCCACGCGCTTCGACCAGATGCTGGGTACGCGCGACGACGAAGGCATCGTGGCCGAGGTAGCGCGGCTGCGCGCGCGCGGCGACCTGAACCCAGCGCTGCCGTCGATGCGCTGCGTCGGCTACCGCCAGGCCTGGGACTATCTGGAGGGCCGCATCAGCCGCGCCGAACTGCGCGAGACCGGCATCATCGCCACGCGTCAGTTGGCCAAGCGCCAGTTGACTTGGCTGCGTGCGATGCCCACACGGGTTGTTATCGATTGCCTCGCACCCGGCGTTGCTGGTATCATGCTGGACTCGCTGAGCAATCGGGGTAAATAGTACTCCAATAATTCCTGTTCAAAGTTTCGCGGTAATTTTGTCGAAACCTTGACAGACCGGTCGAAAGTCCGGATAATGCTCGGCTGTCAGGTGATATAGCTCAGTTGGTTAGAGCACAGCATTCATAATGCTGGGGTCGGTGGTTCAAGTCCACCTATCACCACCAAGAACACGTTTCAAGAAGTCCAAAGACGTACATGAACCCGCATATCTCCCTGTGAGTATGCGGGTTTTTTGTTTTGTTTTGGCGTCCATTGTCATCGGACGTTTTTGTATATGTGCCTGCCTATACGAACTCCTATATGAAAACCGGATATATGCATTCAAGGGACTGCGTCTCCCATTTTCTAATGGCCGATGAAGCTATCGTCTGTTAGACTGGTCACGATTTAAGTTGACTTTGAGGCAATTGTCTGAGTACCAATGCCATGAACGCCGAAGCCTGGGTCGCCGCAAACGAAGTCGCCCAGCATCTTAGGCGAAGGACCGCCTCTGCGGGTGCTGAAATTATTGATTTTTCAGGCGACAAGGTGAAGTTCGCCAACGCGTCAAAATGCGCCGGAAGTGTCGCGCCATGACCGACAACGGCAAGAAGCTAATCCGCAACAGCACCGCCGAGTTTCTGATCTTCACCGGCCAGGCTGGCGAGCAGAGCATTGAGGCCCGCTATGAGGACGAAACCGTCTGGCTGACGCAGAAGCTGATGGCCGAGTTGTTCGCGGTGGATGTACGCACGGTCAGCGAGCACCTGAAGAACATCTACGAATCCGGAGAGCTGGCGCGGGCGGCAACGCTCCGGAAATTCCGGACAGTTCAAACCGAGGGCAGCCGGGAAGTCGCCCGGAACGTCGATTTCTACAATCTCGACGCCATCATATCGGTAGGCTACCGGGTCAATTCGGTCCGGGCTACCCAGTTCCGCCAGTGGGCTACCGGCGTGCTGCGCGAGTTCGCCATCAAGGGCTTTGTGCTGGACAAGAAACGTCTGGAAAACGGCGTTTTCCTCGGCGAAGACTACTTCGAAAGGCTGCTGGCCGAAATCCGCGAGATCCGGCTGTCGGAGCGCAAGTTCTACCAGAAGGTGACGGACATCTACGCCACGGCCGTGGATTACAACCGCGATGCGCCGACCACCAAGGCTTTTTTCGCCAAGGTGCAGAACAAATTGCATTTCGCGATCCATGGCCATACGGCGGCGGAACTGATTGTGCAGCGCGCCGACAGCACCAAACCGCAAATGGGGCTTACGGCGTGGGAGCATGCCCCTGAAGGCAAGATCCTCAAGACCGATGTGGTCGTCGCCAAGAACTACCTCAGCCAGCAGGAGCTGGAATCGCTCGGGCGCATCGTCAGCTCGTACCTCGACTTGGCCGAGGATCGCGCCAATCGCAAGATCCCGATGACGATGGAAGACTGGGCCAAGCGGCTGGATGCATTCCTGGAGTTCACCGAGCGTGACATCCTGCAGGATGCTGGCAGGGTCTCGGCCGAGATGGCGCGGTCGCATGCCGAGAGTGAATTCGAGAAGTACCGCATCGTGCAAGACCGGCTGTTCGAGAGCGACTTTGACCGGGTGATCAAACGGATCGCGTCCGGCGGCCAGCTGGGCATCGACGAGGAATAGGGCGAATGGCCACGAAGAAGAAGAACACGCCCAGTTGGAGTGATGTCAAGACCAAACTGGCCGACTTCGACCGCGCAGGCCTGATCGGACTGGTGCAAGACCTGTACGCGGCCAGCAAGGACAACCAGGTTTTCCTGCACGCCCGCTTCGCGCTCGGCGGCGACGTGCTGAAGCTGTACAAGGCCACCATCGACCGCTGGCTATGGCCGGATGTGTTCAAGAACCAGGACATCTCAGTCGCCAAGGCCAAGAAGGCGATTGTGGACTACAAGAAAGCCGTTGGGCAACCCGATGGGATGGCGGAACTGATGGTTTTCTACTGCGAGCGGGCCGCTGGTTTCAGCAGCGATATTGGCCTGCAGGACGAAGGCTACTTTCATGCACTGGTACGGATGTTCGAGCAGGCCTTGACGGCCATTGCCGCCTTGCCCGATGCGGCACGACCGGCCCTGTTGAAACGCCTGGACGAAGTGCGATGCATCTGCCACGACTTCGGTTACGGCGTCGGCGACGACATGGATGAAATGCTCGCTGAGCATGAGGTCGATGACTGACCAGTCTGCCGTTGCAACCCTTCAGGCCGAGAACGCCCGCCTGGTCGCGCTGCTCGATGCCCACGGCATCGAGTGGCGGCAGCCACAGCCGACCGTTCAGGCGGCGCGAGAGCCTGAACGGTCCCAGCTTTCCACTGCTGAGAAGGTGGCGCTGTTCCGCCGTCTGTTTCGTGGGCGCACAGATGTCTATCCGGTTCGTTGGGAGGGCAAGACCACCGGCAAGTCAGGCTACGCCCCGGCCTGCGCCAACGAGTGGCGCGCCGGGGTATGTGAGAAGCCGCGCATCAAATGTGGCGACTGCAGTAATCGCCTGCTGATCCCGCTGTCCGATGCGGTAATCTTATGATCATCTTGCCGGCGGGCACACGGTTGGCGTCTATCCGTTGCTGGAGGACGACAGCTGCTACTTCCTGGCCGTCGACTTCGACGAGGCCGATTGGCGCGACGATGCCCGTGCCTTCATGCAGTCCTGCGAAGAGCTGAGGGTGCCGGCTGCGCTGGAGATCTCTCGGTCTGGTCGAGGCGCACACGCATGGGTGTTCTTCGCCAGCCGCGTATCAGCACGCGATGCCCGGCGCTTGGGTACGGCCATCATCAGCCATATCTGCTCGGGCACCCGGCAACTGAAGCTGGAATCCTATGACCGGCTGTTCCCGAACCAGGACACCATGCCCAAAGGCGGCTTCGGCAACCTGATCGCATTGCCGCTGCAGAAGCGGCCTCGCGAACGCGGCTGCAGTGTATTCGTCGATGCCGAACTGAGCCCGTACCCAGATCAATGGGCGTTTCTGGCTTCCCTCCAGCCGATGGCCGCACACGACATCGAGCCGACCATCCTGCGAGCCACGGGCGGCGTTCACCCGCTGGACGTCACCTTCATTGACGATGAGGACTTGGCCACGCCCTGGAACCGGAAGAGCACATCGACGAAGAAGCTGGCCGGGCCGATGCCCAAGTCGCTGAGCGTGACGCTGGCCAACCTGATTTACTTCGAGAAAGGCCAACTGCCCCAGGCACTGGCCAACCGGCTGATCCGTTTGGCCGCCTTCCAGAACCCCGAGTTCTACAAGGCCCAGGCGATGAGGATGTCGGTGTGGGACAAGCCGCGCGTCATCGGCAACGCGGAGAACTACCCGCAGCACATCGCTTTGCCACGCGGCTGCCTCGATGCGGCGCTGGACCTGCTGCGGGACAACGGCATCGCCTGCGATCTGCGCGACGAGCGCTTTGGCGGTGAGCCAATTGATATCTCCTTCGTTGGCACTTTACGACTGGACCAGGAGGCAGCAGTCGCTGGAATGCTGCACCACGACGCCGGTGTACTTTGCGCTCCGACCGCCTTTGGCAAAACCGTCACCGCCGCCGCGATGATCGCGCGCCGGGGCGTCAACACCCTGGTGCTGGTACATCGCACTGAACTGCTCAAGCAATGGCAGGAGCGCCTGCAGGCTTTTCTGGGCGTCGGCAAAGGTGTGGTCGGCACCATCGGCGGCGGCAAGGCTAAACCTACCGGGACGATCGATGTCGCTGTGATGCAGTCCGTATCCCGGCAAGGCGAGGTCAATTCCCTGGTCGAAAACTACGGTCAGGTGATCGTGGACGAGTGCCACCACGTGGGCGCCGTGTCCTTCGACGCTATCCTGAAGCGGACCAAGGCCAAGTACGTGCTGGGCCTGACGGCGACACCGATCCGCCGCGATGGCCAGCAGCCGATCATCTTCATGCAATGCGGGCCAATTCGTTACACGGCGGCCAGACCAGCGGGAACGCCTCACGATCTGGAAGTACTGCCACGATCACGCTTCACCCGGATCGACCTGCCGACCGAGGTCGGCATTCAGGACGTGTTTCGGCATCTTGCAAACGATCAGGCCCGGACCGAGGCCATCGGCGCTGAACTCAAGGATGCTTATGCGCAGGGTCGCAAGGTGCTCGTGCTGACCGAACGCACCGAACACCTCGACGCAATCAAGGCAGCCCTCGATGGTTTGGCTTCGGCACTGTTCGTGCTGCACGGCAGAATGTCAAAGAAGCAACGCGCAGCCCTCGCTTTTATCACCGATGGATCGTGCACGGATGCATTTTGAAAAGCGATTGGCACATATCCGGCCTGCGCGAATGCATTTACTAAAATTACCGAGGAGGCCAGGACGGCGCAACTCCCCAAAAGCGATAGCATCTTATTCAATTTAAGGTCTCCGATATGATTATCGTTTTATGTTGATAAATACTAGGGAAACGCTGATTTATTCTCCGGGGCCGGTTCCGACGGCGCGCAAGACCTGAGACAATGATGCCACGTTCACCATTGACCAGTCGACCATGCAGAAGAGTTTTTCCGACCTCGAATACGCAGCCAAGAAAAAGCTGACGCGGCGTGATCGCTTCCTGGCTGAGATCGACAAGGTGACGCCTTGGTCGCAATTGCATCAACTGATCGAGCCCTTCTATCCAAAGGTTGTAGGTGCCGGACGCCCGCCGGTTGGACTGGCGCGCATGCTGCGCATGTACGTGGCCCAGCAGTGCTTTGGATTGTCCGACGAGGGCATTGAGGACGCGATCTACGATAGCCAGGCGATCCGTGGTTTCGTCGGCATTGACCTCAATCGCGAATCCGCTCCGGACGCAACGACCTTGCTGAAATTCCGCCGACTACTTGAGAAAAATGAACTGACGCGCAAGATCTTTGACACGATCAACGGCCACTTGGCGGAGAAGGGTTTGATCATGCGCGAGGGTACGATTGTCGATGCAACGCTGATCGCAGCGTCCCCATCGACCAAGAACAAAGACAAGAAGCGCGATGCGGAAATGCACCAGTCGAAGAAGGGGAATGATTGGCACTTCGGCCTCAAGGCCCATATCGGCGTTGATGCTACGTCGGGGTTGACGCACACCGTCGTCGTCACCGCCGGCAACGTCAGCGACGTAACGCAAGCGCACGCGCTGCTGCATGGCGACGAAGTGGCCGCACTCGGCGACGCAGGCTACCAGGGCGTGGAAAAGCGCGAAGAGAACCAAGGCAAGGCGGTCACCTGGCATGTCGCGATGAAGCGCTCCAAACGCAAGGCGCTGCCCAACAACAAGCTTGGACGCAGGATGGAAAAACTCGAACATCTCAAGGCCAGCGTGCGGGCAAAGGTGGAGCATCCGTTCCATGTTGTGAAGAACCTGTTCCGTCATCGCAAGGTTCGCTACCGTGGCTTGGCGAAGAACACCGCACAACTGTTCACGTTGTTCGGCTTTGCCAATCTGCTCCTGGCGGGTAGGCGGTTCACGATATCTGAATCCCGAGTTGCGTCTTGAGCGCGCAAAAGCGCGAAATGCAGGGCCGATTTACCGAATAGAAGCGATTTCTGGTAGTGCCGATTCCGCAATCGCGCAGTTGGATGAATCCGTCTGTTCGAAAAACGGACGCGGCGCCAGAAACGTCAATTGATCAGCGCTTCCCTAGAGCGTGAATAATAATCTGACGGCCTAAAATTGCGCCATCAGGTCGTCTTTCATCCACATTCGATGCGAGAATGCGGGATTTTTTGGGGCTTTGCAACTGGGCTTGAGAGGGCCGCAAGCTGTTCCGGACAACGCCTGCGCTCGGAGTTCCGATGGGGCAATTTCTGCGATTCCAAAAAATTGGATATTATTCGATTAATCGAAATTATCGATATCGCTGAAAATTTCCTGGATATTCTTTTTTCGCAATATCGCAATTATCGATAATAAAAAAGTATCGTCGATTTTCACGATTACTAACCTTCTAGAAAGTAAAGTTAGTTTGTAATATAATGTTGGCATGAAATGCAAACGAACTTCTGACGGCCGCAAACTTGACCATCACGCGCTTCAAGTAATGCGCCAACAAGCCATCAAGGCGGTGCGTGATGGGCAACCAGTGGCGAGCGTGGCTGCCGCATTCGGCATGAACGTCACGACG
>NZ_QYUP01000002.1 GCF_003590855.1 Massilia cavernae | reverse complement strand
CCTTCGGTCCGCCCCGCGGATCGGGCAGGCGCTCTTCCTTGAAGAAGATGTAGCTAGGGTTCGCATTGAACAGTTCCTGCCGGCGTGTCGGATTGCGCTCGATCCATGCCTTGATGCCCTGCATCGTGGCGTCCGCCGACGTCAGCTCGCCCTGGTCGATCAGCCAGCGTCCGATCGCCTTGTACGGATGGCCGTTCTGCTCGGCGTATGCAACGCGCACGGTTTCGCCGGTATCGAGGACAACCCGGCCCGATCCCTGCACTTCGAGGAAGAAGGCGTCGACCGGGCTGTCCACCCACAGCAGCTCCTTGCCGTTGGCGTCGGCGCGGTCGATTTCGGCGCGGCTCCGGTACGGGATCACCTTGTTGCCGACCAGCCGGCCGCGCAGGCGCATGCCTTTGAGGCTCGGGTAGACGCTCGACAGGTCGATCGTCAGCAGGTCGTCCGGCACCTTGTGCAGCGGCGTCTGGAACTCGCCGCCGCGCTTGCGGGCGCCGCGCAGCATCGGTTCGTAGTAGCCGGTAATCAGCCCGGTATCGGCGCCATCGGGCGAACGCAGCTGGTTCGGCACGAAATACGTTTCGAAGAAGCCGCGTACGGCTGCCGCATCGGCCGCATCGACCACGCGCGCCGCCATGCACGCCTCCTTCCAGTCGGTCCGGCGCACCAGCACCGAGCACGAATTCATGAACGCCGGCCACGCCTCTCGCAGTTCGTCGCGGTCCCAGCCCGGCAAGGCGCTGAAGGTGGAGGGCGTCATCAGCGGCGCCGGTTCCGGCTTTGGCGGCGGCGTCACCGGCGGAGGTTCGGGCATCGGCACCGGCTGCACCGGCGGCGGCATGATGATGGGCGGAGTCGGCTTGGGCGGCGGCGCAGTGGTGCAGGCCGCCAGCGTCAATGCCACGGCTCCCAACGAAACGAGTAAACTGCGGCGTGTAGATAACATAAGGACTGATATGTGGATTTTGATGTTGGAAGGGGCCGTCGCCCTGTTCCTGTTTGTATTTATCGTGTGGTGGACCATGTACTCGGGCCCGAAGCAGACCGGCAGCGAGGAAGAAACCACCAAGCCGCCAGGCGACGACAAGGCGCCCGGCGAGCAGTGATCAGTGATCAGTGCAGCGTGCGCGGCAGCGACAGCACGAATTCGGGAATTTTTACTTCGAATTGATGTCCATCTTCCGCGACGCAGAAGTATTCGCCGTACATCGACCCCTGCGGCGTCGCCAGCTGGGTGCCGCTGGTGTACTCGAACTGTTCGCCCGGCTTCAGCAGCGGCTGGTGCCCGACCACGCCCAGCCCGCGCACTTCCTGCACATGGTTGTTGGCGTCGGTGATCACCCAGTGGCGCGAGATCAGCTGTGCAGGCACCTCGCCGCTATTCTGGATGGTGATGGAATAGGTGAAAACAAAGGTGGTGCGGTCGGGATCGGACTGCTCCGGCAGATATTGCGTCCTGACCGAAACAGTAAATTCGTAAGCTGCCATTAAAACCCCTCGACTAGTGCTGTTTATATTGCTTTTGTGAACTAAAGGCGCCCGTTGGCGGACTTGTCGATCATGATACATCGGGCCGCAAATAATGGGCGTAGCGCAATGCCGGCTGCCGATGAGCGTAAAATAGCGCATCTTTAATCGTCCGCAACAACTTTGCCATGACCACTTACCGCATCGCTCCCAGCATTTTGTCCGCCGATTTCGCCCGCCTGGGCGAGGAAGTCCGCAATGTCGTCGCCGCCGGCGCCGACATCATCCACTTCGACGTGATGGACAATCATTATGTTCCCAACCTGACAATTGGGCCGCTGGTATGCCAGGCGATCCGCCCGCACGTGCAAGTGCCGATCGACGTGCACCTGATGGTCAGGCCGGTCGACCGCATCATCCCCGACTTCGCAAAAGCCGGCGCGGACATCATCACCTTCCACCCTGAAGCGTCCGAGCACATCGACCGCACGTTGCAGCTGATCCGCGACAGCGGCTGCAAGGCCGGCCTGGTGTTCAACCCGGGCACCCCGATGCACTACCTCGACCACGTGATGGACAAGATCGACATCATCCTGATCATGTCGGTCAATCCGGGCTTCGGCGGCCAGTCCTTCATTCCTGAAGCGCTGAACAAGATCGCCTACGCGCGCAAGAAGATCGACGAATCCGGCCGCGACATCATGCTGCAGGTCGATGGCGGCATCAAGGTCGACAACATTGCCGCTGCAGCTGCCGCGGGCGCCGACACCTTTGTCGCCGGTTCGGCCATCTTCGGCCAGCCCGACTACAAGGGCGTGATCGACGCGATGCGCACCCAGCTGGCTACCGTCGGCAAGTAACGATGAAAAAAGGCGCTTCCCCGATCCGCGCGGCGATCGTCGACCTCGACGGCACCATGCTCGACACCATCCCCGACTTCCACGTCGCGATCAACCGCATGCGCGCCGACTTCGAGCTGCCCGCCATCTCGCAGGAAGCGATCGCGCTGATGGTCGGCAAAGGCTCGGAGAACCTGATCCGCAGCGTGCTGGCTCAGGACTTCGACGCCGCCGGCGTCGAACACCGCATCGGGGAGGCGCTTGACGCCTACCAGCGCCACTACCTCGACATCAACGGCAAGCACAGCACCATCTATATGGATGTCGAGGCAGGCCTGAAGGCGATGCGCGCGCAGGGCCTGCGCCTGGCCTGCGTGACCAACAAGCCGGTCGCGTTCGCGCTGCCGCTGCTGGCTGAAAAAGGCCTGGCGCCCTACTTCGAAGTCATCTACGGCGGCGACTCGTTCGCAAAAAAGAAGCCCGACCCCATGCCCCTGCTCCACGTATGCAAGGACTTCAGCCTGAAACCGCAGGAAGTGGTGGCCATCGGCGACTCGTCCAACGACGCCGAGGCGGCGCGCGCGGCCGGCTGCTATGTGCTCACTGTGCCATATGGTTATAACCACGGGGTCTCTATACACGAAACGGATTCCGATGGTATAGTTGATTCACTGCTGGAAGCGGCAACCTTGATTCAAACGCATAACCACAGCGCACACTGAACAAATAACGCATGTTTTTCATCAAAAAACACAATGTCACGCAAGCCGGCTCGATTGAGGCCTGGCTTTGGCGACGCTGGCAATCCTGGGCTAAGTAACCCACCCGATTGCTGTCGTCTGCACCTGCACGCCGACAGGTTTTTTGAAACCCACCGCCACCCACACTGAAACTGGCGGCCTGGAGAAAAGCATGACCGAACTCGAATTCCAATCGCTGGCCACCGAAGGCTACAACCGTATTCCACTGATCGCGGAAGCTTTCGCCGATCTCGAAACGCCGCTGACGCTCTACCTCAAGCTGGCCCAGACACAGGACGGCGGCCGCAACACCTTCCTGCTCGAATCCGTGGTCGGCGGCGAACGCTTCGGCCGCTACTCCTTCATCGGCCTGCCCGCGAAGACGCTGCTGCGTTCCTTCGGCAGCCGCACCGAGATCGTCAGGAACGGCAGCGTCATCGAGACGCATGAAGGCAATCCGCTCGAATTCATCGAGGCCTACCAGCAGCGCTTCAAGGTCGCGCTGCGTCCCGGCATGCCGCGCTTCTGCGGCGGCCTGGCCGGCTACTTCGGCTACGACACCGTGCGCCACATCGAGCGCAAGCTGGCCGATAGCGCCCCGAAGGACGACCTGGGCCTGCCCGACATCCAGCTGATGGTGACCGAGGAACTGGCCGTCATCGACAACCTGTCGGGCAAGCTGTACCTGATCGTCTACGCCGACACCACGCAGCCGGAGTCGTTCTCGAAAGCGCGCCAGCGCCTGAAGGACCTGCGCATGATGCTGCGCCGCGGCGTCGACGCACCGGTGACTTCCAGCTCGGTGCGTACCGAAGCGGTGCGCGACTTCAGCAAGGAGGACTACCTGAAGGCCGTCGCCCGCGCACACGAATATGTGATGGCCGGCGACCTGATGCAGGTGCAGATCGGCCAGCGCATCCGCAAGCCCTACGTCGACAACCCGCTGACCCTGTACCGCGCGCTGCGTTCGCTGAATCCGTCGCCCTACATGTACTTCTATAACTTCGGCGACATGCAGATCGTCGGCGCCTCACCAGAGATTTTGGTGCGCAACGAGTCCTTGCCCGACGGCGGCCGCAAGGTCACGCTGCGCCCGATCGCCGGCACCCGCCCGCGCGGCGCCACGCCGGAACGCGACGCCGAACTGGCGACCGAACTGCTGGCCGACCCGAAGGAAATCGCAGAACACGTGATGCTGATCGACCTGGCGCGCAACGACCTTGGCCGCATTTCCCAGATCGGCAGCGTCAAGGTCACCGACCGCATGGTGATCGAAAAATACTCGCACGTGCAGCACATCGTCTCCAACGTCGAAGGCCGCCTGAAGGAAGGCATGTCCAACCTCGACGTGCTGCGCGCGACCTTCCCTGCCGGCACCCTGACCGGCGCGCCGAAAGTGCGCGCGATGGAAGTGATCGACGAGCTGGAACCGACCAAGCGCGGCATCTACGGCGGCGCCTGCGGCTACCTGTCGTTTGGTGGCGAGATGGACGTGGCGATCGCGATCCGCACCGGCGTGATCAAGGACGGCATGCTGTACGTGCAGGCCGCGGCCGGCATCGTGGCCGATTCCATCCCCGAGATGGAATGGCAGGAAACCGAAAACAAGGCGCGCGCCGTGCTGCGCGCGGCCGAACAAGTGCAAGACGGCCTGGATGGGGAGCTCTGACATGCTGCTGATGATCGATAACTACGACTCGTTCACCTACAACCTGGTGCAGTACTTCGGCGAGCTGGGCGAGGAAGTGCGCACCGTGCGCAACGACGAAATCACGATCGAAGAGATCGCGGCCATGAAGCCGGACCGCATCTGCATTTCGCCCGGCCCGAAAACCCCGGCCGAAGCCGGCATCTCGATCGACATACTGCGTGAGTTCAAGGGCAAGGTGCCGATCCTGGGCGTGTGCCTCGGCCACCAGGCCCTGGGCGCCGCGTTCGGCGGCAAGGTGGTCCGCGCCAAGAAGGTCATGCATGGCAAGACCTCGCTGGTGGCGCATACCGGCGTCGGCGTGTTCAAGGGGCTGCCAAGCCCGTTCACCGTGATCCGCTACCACTCGCTGGCGATCGAGCGCTCGTCGCTGCCGTCCTGCCTCGAAGTGACGGCATGGACCGACGACGGCGAAATCATGGGCGTGCGCCACAAGGAGTTCGACATCGAGGGCGTACAGTTCCACCCCGAGTCGATCCTGTCCGAGCACGGGCACGAACTGCTGAAGAATTTTCTCGAACGCTAAGCGCACATAACAGGAACCGCCATGCCGATCACCCCACAAGAAGCCCTGCTGCGCTGTATCGACCACCGCGAGATCTTCCACGACGAGATGCTGCACCTGTTCCGCCAGATCATGTCCGGCGAAATGTCGCCGACCATGATCGCGGCCCTGACCATGGGGCTGCGCGTGAAAAAGGAAACCATCGGTGAGATCACCGCCGCCGCGCAAGTGATGCGCGAGTTCTCGACCAAGGTGCCGATGGCCGACACCACGAACCTGCTCGACATCGTCGGTACCGGCGGCGACGGCGCGCACACCTTCAATATCTCCACCGCGTCGATGTTCGTCGCCGCGGCGGCCGGCGCGCGCGTGGCCAAGCACGGCGGGCGCAGCGTGTCGTCCTCGTCCGGCAGCGCCGACGTGATCGAGTCGTTCGGCGCCAACATCAACCTCAAGCCCGAGCAGATCGCCCAGTCGATCGCGCAGACCGGCATCGGCTTCATGTTCGCACCGAACCACCATGCGGCGATGAAGCATGCCGCCCCTGTGCGGCGCGAACTGGGCGTGCGCACGATTTTCAACATCCTCGGTCCGCTGACCAATCCGGCCGGCGCTCCCAACATCCTGATGGGCGTGTTCCACCCCGACCTGGTCGGCATCCAGGTGCGCGTGCTGCAGCGCCTCGGCGCCCAGCATGCGATGGTGGTCTGGGGCCGCGACAACATGGACGAAGTGTCGCTCGGCGCGGCGACCATGGTGGGTGAACTGGTCAACGGCGAAATCCGCGAGTACGAGATCCACCCCGAGGACTACGGCATGCAGATGATCGCCAGCCGCAACCTGAAGGTGGCGGACTCGGTGGAATCGAAGGCCAAGATCATGGAAGCGCTCAATGGCGAGCCGGGCGCGCCGTACGACATCGTCTGCCTGAACGCCGCCACCGCGCTGTATGCGGCAGGCGTGGCGCCGTCGATCGAAGAAGGACTGGTCAAGGCGCGCGCGGCGATCGCGTCGGGCGCTGCCAGGGAGAAGCTCGCCCAATTCGTGCAGGTGACGCAGCAGCTGGGCGCCAGCTAAACCGGGGCGGCCCATGTTCGGCATTCACGACATCTACCTGTTCGTCATCTCCGGCCTGCTGCTCAGCATCATGCCCGGGCCGGATACGCTTCTGATCATGGCGCGCAGCGCCAGCCAGGGTTTCAAAGCCGGATCGGCCGCGGCCCTGGGTACCGGCGCCGGCGTGATGGTACATGTACTTGCGGCGGCGCTGGGCATGTCGGCCATCCTCGCCACCTCCGCCACCGCCTTCCTGGTTGTCAAATATGTAGGCGCGGCCTACATCATCTGGATGGCGATCGGACTGTTGCGCAGCAAGCCGCGCGCGGCCGCTGCGACGGCGGCGCCGCCCCTCCCCTTGCGCAAGATTTTCGGGCAGGGATTCCTGTCCAACGTGCTCAATCCGAAGGTCGCGCTGTTCTTCCTTGCGTTCGTGCCGCAGTTTATCGATGCTGATGCGCCGAACAAGGCACTGGCCTTCATCGTCCTGGGCATCATTTTCAATTTCAACAGCATGCTGTGGTGCCACGCGCTGGCACTGTTCACCGCGCGCGCCAGCGCCAGCGTCAAGGTCGGCCCGAAGGTGGCGATGTGGTTTGGCCGCGCCACCGGCGTCCTGTTCATCTGGCTCGGCATCAAGCTGGCACTATCGAAACAACACTAATCCATCATGTCCGACATCCTCAACAAAATCCTCGAAGTCAAAGCCGACGAAGTCGCCGCCGCCAGGAAGTACCGCAGCCTTGCGAGCCTGCGCAGCGACGTGGAAGCGGATACCGATGCGCAACGCAAACCGCGCGGCTTCGAAGCCAGCCTGCGCAAGCACATCGCCGCAGGCAAGGCCGGCGTGATCGCGGAAGTGAAAAAGGCGTCGCCGTCGAAAGGCGTGCTGCGCGCGGACTTCCGTCCCGCGAACATCGCCGAAAGCTATGCGCGCCACGGCGCGGCATGCCTGTCGGTGCTGACAGACGTGCAGTTCTTCCAGGGTTCGGTGGACTACCTGAAGCAGGCGCGGGCCGCTTGCGATATCCCGGTGCTGCGCAAGGACTTCCTGGTCGATATTTACCAGGTTTACGAGGCGCGCGCGATGGGCGCGGATGCGATCCTGCTGATCGTCGCGGCGCTGGACCACGGGCTGATGGCGGAGATGGAAGCGTGCGCACTGGAGCTGGGCATGGATGTGCTGGTCGAGGTGCACGACGGCGATGAACTGACCGCCGCGCTGAAGCTGCGCACGCCGCTGATGGGGATTAACAACCGCAACCTGCGCACGTTCGAGACGTCGCTGCAGACGACCATCGGGCTGCTGCCACGCATTCCAGATGACCGGCTGGTGGTCACCGAATCGGGGATCATGGTGCCGGATGATGTGAAGCTGATGCGCGACGCGAACGTGCACGCGTTCCTGGTCGGCGAGGCGTTCATGCGACAGCCGGAGCCGGGTGTGGAGTTGCAGCGCTTGTTTGGCTGAGATGGCGAATAAGCGCTACGCGCTCATCCACCAAACTTAGAACCGTCGTTCCCGCGCACGCGGGAACCCATGCTGAGCGTATGTCATTGATTCAGTATAGGTTCCCGCTTTCGCGGGAAGTCGTTTCTGGCAGTACCAGGAACGACGGGCGGGCGCTAACGGACTGCGCTTGGCCGCACCAGCCCTTTGACTTTCTTTTCCGGCGCAGCCAGCGTGATGCCGGGTACACGATCACCCTGCAGCGTCACCTTGAACGCCATCAGCTCATCGCGCCTGAACGCGTGCACAGTCACCGTTTCGCCCACCTTGTAGCGCGCCAGCAGCGCATCCACGTTGTTGGGCGTCCCCGCCACCCGCAGCCCATCCACCGCAACGAGAACATCGCCGGCCGACATGCCGCCCTGGTGCGCCGCCCCGCCCTCATGCACCTGGCCCAGTTTCGCGTCGCCTCCCTCGCGGCCGATGCTGGCGTCGAGCGAAGGCTTGGCGTTCTTGCGCTCGTCCACCAGCTTCACGCCAAACGGTGCATACAGTTTCGCCAGCGGCAGGTCCTCGGTGCCGCGCACGTAGCGGTCGAACATCGGCTTCAGTTTCAGTCCGCTTACTTCATCGAACAGCGCCTCGACTTCCGCCTCGGTGACGCCGCGTCCGACAGTCGGATAGAAATCGTGCCCGTAGCGCTGCCACAGCGCCAGCATGATGTCGTCCAGCGACTTCTTCCCGTCGGTTTTGGCGCGGATGGCCAGGTCGAACGCAAGTGCGATCAGCGAGCCCTTGCCGTAGTAGCTGACGATGGCGTTCGGCGCATTTTCATCCTGGCGGTAGTATTTGCTCCAGGCGTCGAAGCTCGAATCGGCCACGCTTTGCTTGGTGCGGCCGCTGCCACGCAATACGCTGCCGATGGCTTTGCCCAGCAGCTTGAGGTAGGCCGCTTCGGTAACCAGGCCGCTGCGCAGCAGGAGCAGGTCGTCGTAGTAGCTGGTGAATCCCTCGAACAGCCAGAGCAGCGGCGTGTAAGTCTCGGCCTGCAGGTCGTACGGTGCAAACGCCGCTGGCTTGATGCGCTTGACGTTCCATGTATGGAAATACTCGTGGCTGCACAGGCCGAGGAACTTGATGTAGCCTTCGCTCGGCTCGGAAAACTTTGGTGCGATGGTGCTCGGCAGGTCGTTGCGGTTGCAGATCAGGGCGGTGGATGCGCGGTGTTCCAGCCCGCCGTAGCCATCGCCGACTGCCATCGTCATGAACACGTAGCGGTCCATCGGCGCGCGCTTGCTGCGCGGCTCGAAGAACGCGATCTGGGTTTCGCACAACGACTTGAGGTCGGCCTGAAGGCGCGCCATGTCGAGATTGGGTACGCGGCCCGTGATGACGATGTCGTGCGGGACGCCGTGCGCCTTGAAGGTGCCGAGTGCGAAGTCGCCCATCTCGACCGGATGGTCGATCAGCTCGTCATAGTTGGATGCCACATAAGTGCCGAAGCCGTAGCGCTTCGCGCCCAGCTCGGGCATCGCGGTCGCGACGCGCCACGATTGCGCTTCCGGATCGGCCGGACGGCCGATGTCGACTTCGTGCGGCAGGTCCTCCTGTCCCAGCACGCGCAGGAACACGCTGGTGCCGTTGTAGAAGCCGTGGGTCTGGTCGAGGTGGGCTGCGCGCACCGACAGGTCCCATGCGTAGACCTCGTAGGTCACCGTGACCGGTCCGGATAAGGGCGCGGCGCGCCAGGAGTGCTTGTCCAGCTTAACCAGCGGGACCGCCTTGCCGTTCGATTCGGCGCGGATCTGCACGATGTTGCGCGCGAATTCGCGGATCATGTAGCTGCCCGGTATCCACGCCGGAAGCGCGAACACCTGGCCGTCGTCGGCAGGCGCGGCGACGGTAACGCTTACCTCGAACAGGTGGCCGGCAAGGTTCTTGGGGATGATGGTGTACTGGATCGCAGCCGTTTTCCTGGTCGCTGTCTTTTTCATTATGGGGTCCTGTGGATGACGCTTCGCGAAATAGTTTAGCCTGAATCAGGACGTATTAGCAGGTCGGCAGGGGTATCGACGTCGCGAAATATTCCGGCATCGGCAACCTCCACTTCCGTGACCGGGGCCGATTTAACAATACGGCGCGCGCCCTCGTCGCCTGTCAGCGCCAGCAGCGCGCTCAGATGCGCGGCCCCGAACCCGACCGGATTGCCACGCCGCCCCGCCATCACGGGCGCGGCGATGCCGGCGCCGGCGTTAAGGGCTGCCGCCAGCGCCGCATACGTCGACGGCCGTACATACGGCATGTCGCCCAACGCTATCAGCCAGGCATCGGCAGCGGGGAGCGAATGTGAAATGGCATGGGCCAGCGACGCGCCCATGCCGGTGTCGGCTTCCTGACACACAGTGACCTCGCAGCCCAGTGCCTTCAGCTGCGCGGCCACGACGGAATCGGCCGGGCCGACCACGGCGATCACTTTCGGCAGCGCCGCCAGCAGCGCGCGCGCGCTGGCGGCGACCACCGTGGCACCGCCCGGCAGGGTTTGCAACAGCTTGTTGCGCGCACCGGAAGGATCGAAGCGGCGCCCACGGCCGGCGGCAAGCAGGATACCGACGAGGGCCATGCGCTGTACTTACGCCGCCGCGAGGTCGAACGGCAGCTTGCGCAGGCGCTTGCCGGTCAGCCGGAACACGGCATTCGCAAACGCCGGCGCCAGCGGCGGCAGGCCAGGCTCGCCGATCCCGGTCGGCGGGTCGGACGATGGAACGATGTGCACGTCCACCTGCGGCATGTCGCTCATGCGCGCCACGGTGTAGTCGCCGAAGTTCTGCTGCTCCACCACGCCCTCCTTCAGCGTGATGGCGGCGCCCGGGAGCGTGGTGCCTAGCGCCATCAGTGCCGCGCCCTGCACCTGGGCTTCGATGGTCAGCGGATTGACTGCCAGGTTGCAGTGTACGCCCGCCGTCACCTTGTGCAGCTTCGGCACGCCTTTCGTGACCGATGCTTCGACCACATAAGCCACTACCGTGTTGAAGGACTCGTGCATCGCCACACCCCAGGCGCGGCCCTTCGGCAGCTTTTTCTTACCGTAGCCGGACTTCGCGACCGCGAGGTCCAGCGCGGCCAGGTGACGCTTGTGTTTCTCGCCCAGCAGCTTCTTGCGGTAGGCAACCGGGTCTGCGCCTGCGGCGTGCGCTGCCTCGTCGATCAGCGTTTCCATCACAAAGGCGGTGTGGGTCGAACCGACCGAACGCCACCACAGCACCGGCACGTTGGCCTTGAGCGTGTGTACCGACAGGTTCAGCGGCACGTCGTACGGCGCGCCCATGCCTTCCACCGTGGTGTGGTCGACGCCGTTCTTGACCATGAACGGCTCGAACATGGTGCCGGTGATGATCGACTGGCCGGCGATGGCGTGGTCCCACGCCACGATCTTCCCTTTCGCGTCCAGGCCGATGTCGGCGCGGTGCACATACGAAGGCCGGTAGTAGCCGCCCCTGATGTCGTCTTCGCGGCTCCACATCACCTTGACCGGGCCTGTCTTCCCAGCGGCCTGCCATGCCTTGGCCACGTTGACCGCTTCGACGATGTAATCGGACGTCGGCACCGCCCTGCGGCCAAAGCCGCCGCCGGCCATCATCGTGTTCAACTTCACCTGCTCCGGCTTCAGTCCCGAGGTCTTGACCACGGCTGCGTGGTCGGTAGTCTGGAACTGCGAGCCTGCCCACACGGTGCAGCTGTCGGCCTTCAGGTCGACCACGCAGTTGAGCGGCTCCATCGGAGCATGCGCCAGGTAGGGAAATTCGTAGACGGCCGAAATCTTCTTCGGTGCGCGCGCCAGCGCCGAAATGTCGGCCTGCTTCGCTACCGTGCCCGGTTTTTTCGCCAGCGCGGTCAGTTCCGCCAGCTGCTTGCTGGAGTCGACTTTCTCGACACCGGTGGTGCCCCACTCGATGACCAGCGCGTCGCGGCCCTGCTTCGCCGGCCAGTAGCCGCTGGCGACAACCGCCACACCCTTGCCGCCGCGATCGGTATCCACCTCGAACACATCGAGCACGCCCTTGATTGCCCTGGCCTTGCTGGCATCGAATTTCGCTACCTTGGCGCCGAACACCGGCGGGTGCGCGATCAGCGCCACCTTCGCATCTGGCAGCGTGAAGTCGATGCCGAACTGCTGGCTGCCGTCAGACTTGGCTCGCGCATCGAGGCGCCGCGCTGGTTTGCCGATGAAGCGGAAGTCCTTCGGATCCTTGAGCGCGACGGTCGTCGGCACCGGCTGCTTCATCGCGGCGTCGGCCAGCGAACCGTAGCTGGCCTTCTGCCCGTCCGGCCCGATGACGAAACCGTTCGCGGTGCGGCACTGCTCCGGCTTGACGTTCCACTGTTGCGCGGCGGCGGCCACCAGCATCGCGCGCGCCTTGGCGCCGATTTCGCGGTACTGCATGAACGAGTTGGCGACGCTGCCCGAGCCGCCGGTCATCTGCATGCCGAAGTTCGGGTCCTTGAAGGCGTCGCCGGCGGGCGCGAGCTCGCCACGCACCTGCGACCAGTCGGCGTCCAGTTCCTCGGCCATCAGCATTGGCAGCGCAGTATGCACGCCCTGCCCGAATTCGAGGCGGTTGACCATGATGGTGACGGTATTGTCAGGCGCGATCCGCAGGAAGGCGTTTGGCGCATGCACCGGCTTCGCGCGGTCCGCTGCCTGCGCAAACTTGTTCGCGCCCGGCAGGAAGAAGCCGAGCACCAGCCCGCCGCCGGCCACGGCGCCGACCTTCATGAAGCTGCGGCGCGACATGCCGCCTTCGGGCGGGCGCACAAGCGCTGCGTGGTTGATCCATTCTTTACGCATGGTGCTCTCCTCAGGCCAGGGTTTTCGCCGCGTCCTTGATGGCCGCGCGGATGCGTTGATAGGTGCCGCAGCGGCAGACGTTACCGCTCATGGCGCTGTCGATGTCAGCGTCGCTCGGCGCCTTGTTGGTGCGCAGGAGCGCGGTGGCGCTCATCACCTGGCCGCTCTGGCAGTAGCCGCACTGCGGCACGTCGTGGCGCACCCACGCATCCTGCACCGCCTTGCCGACCTTGTCTGACTCTATCGCCTCGATGGTGGTGATTTTCTGGCCGACCGCGACCGAGATCGGAGTGACGCAGGAGCGGACCGGATCGCCGTTCAGGTGCACGGTGCAGGCTCCGCACAGGGCCGCGCCGCAGCCGAATTTGGTACCCGTCATGTTGAGGTTATCGCGCAGCGCCCACAGCACGGGCGTGGATTCGTCGGCGTCGACCTGCATGTCGCGCCCGTTGATATTCAAGGTGAGCATTGCCTACTCCTGGTTTTGGATGGTGGATCGTATGTACTGTTTGGCGGCGCAGATGTGAAACGCGGGCCAGAAGGCCCGCGGGTAGTTTATTTGATTGCAGCGAACTTCGCTTCGAGGGTCTTGACATCGACCGCGCCCGGGATGCGGGTGCCGTCGGTGAAGAAGATGGCCGGGGTGCCTTCGATGCGCAGCTTGCGGCCCAGCGCGAAGATCTTCTCGTGCGGGTCGATGCATTTGGCCGGCGCGGCTGGCGCCACTTTGCCACCTACCATCCAGTCATCCCAGGCCTTGTTGCGGTCGGCCGCACACCAGATGTTCTTGGACTTGGCGATCGAATCTTCGGAAAGGATGTTGTACATGAAGGTGTAGACCGTCACGTTATCCAGTTCCTTCAGCGTGGTCTGGCGGAAGCGCTTGCAGTAGCCGCAGTTAGGGTCTTCGAAGATGGCGATGGTGCGCTTGCCGTTCCCCTTGACCATCTTGAGCGCCGACTCGAACGGCAGGTCGGCGAAATTGATCTTGTTGATCTCGTCGATGCGTTCCTTGGTCAGGTTCTGCGAGGTCTTGGCGTTGTAGACATGGCCGATGAACAGGAACTCGCCCTTCTTGTCGGTGTAGATGATGTCGCCGCCGGCGCGGATCTCGTACAGCCCCGCGTACGGGGTCGCCTTCACCGAATCGATCTTGACGCCGCCGCCAAGGCGCGGCTCGATCACTTTCTTGATGTTCGCTTCGACAGGCGTCTGGGCGCCAACGCACGACACAATGCCGCCGCTCAGCACCAGCAGTGCGAGTTTATTCTTTACCATGACTTCTCCGGTTGTCCTGCAAATGAATGGACCGGCCACGCCTATTTACCCATCGCGTGGCTGATCAGCCGACGCTTGAGCATCGGCAACTTATCCAGCAAGTTTAATCCCAAATTGCGGACAACGCGAACTGGCTCAAGGTCGGTGCCGAACAGGCGGGCCAGGCCGTCGGTGGCGAACTGCATCAGGAACACGTCTTCCTTGCGCGCGCGGGCGTACCGGGCCAGCACGCGCTCGTCGCCGATGGTGCGGTGGTCTTCGCGCTCCGACACTGCCGTGAGCAGGTCGGCGATGTCGGCGAAGCCGAGGTTCATGCCATGCCCGGCCAGCGGATGCACCACGTGGGCGGCGTCGCCGACCAGCGCCACGCGCGGCGCGGTGATCGCGTGCGGGCGGATCAGCGCCAGCGGGAAGTCGCGGATGGTTTCAGGCTGCAGCGGGCGCATCACGCCCAGCTTGTCCTCGGCCAGCGCCATCAGGCGGATCGCCAACTCGCCGGCGCTTTCGCGCGTCAGCGTGTCGGCCAGCGCGTCGGGCGCGGACCACACCAGCGACACGTGGTTGCCGGGCAGCGGCAGCAGCGCGACGATGCCTTCCGCGCCGGTGAACCACTGGTAGGCCACGCCGTGGTGCGGCTTCTCGCACGAGAAGTTGGCGACCACGGCGCGCTGGTGGTAGGAGCGGTAATCGAGGTCGATATCGCACTGGCCGCGCACCCAGGAGTGGCCGCCGTCGGCGCCGACGACGAGCGAGCTGCGGATCGCGCCGCCGCCTTCGAGGTGGACGGTGGCGCCGTCATCGTCGGCTTCGATGCGAACTGCGCGGCCGTTGACCATGTTGACATTAGGGGCGAACTTCAAGGCGGCGTCGAGCGCCTGGCAAAGGTTGCGGTCTTCGACGATCCACGCCAGCGCGCCGACGTGGGCGCCGAAGGCGTCGAATTCCACGTCGCCCGGATTGTCGCCATCGCCGTTGACCACCATCGAATCGACCGGCGCCACGCGCGCCTGGTCAAGTGCGCCCCACACCTTGAGCGATGACAGCAGCGAGTGGGCGGTGTGGTTCAGCGCGTAGACGCGCACGTCGTAAGGCTGCTCGCCCGCCGTTTGCGCGGCTGCGGCCGGCGCACCGGACGGCGGCGACAGCATTGTCACCTTGAAACCGGCCTGCGAGAATCCGAGTGCAGCCGTCTTGGCGATGGCGCCGTTGCCGACGATGCAGACGTCGCCCTGGCTGCGCCCGGTAGAAGAAGTTGGATTAGTCATGCGGTCATTATAGCGGGTAGAAATGACAAGGTTTTCGCATACGGGATGGCGGCATTTCGAAAAAAGTTTTTGGCTGCCCTTGCAATCCGCTCATCGGCTGACTATAATCATGCCTCTTGGCCTGGTAGCTCAGTTGGTAGAGCAGAGGATTGAAAATCCTTGTGTCGGTGGTTCGATTCCGCCCCGGGCCACCAAGAATCTAAGAAACGCCAACCCCATGCAGGTTGGCGTTTTTTCTTCCAGAAACAGAAAGTCCTCGTGCCCGGTCTATTTCCGGTACTCAGCACAAATTGCTGCTGTCCACCACGTAGCGACCAAATCGTCAGGATGTCCAAGGTCGAGGGCTTCTCATTTGCGCCGCCAACACCGCCTAACAGGGGCGCTCTGTCCGATTAGAAGATCGGAGCTTATCCAAACCCCATGACAGTTGCGCTGTAGCCGCTGCATGTCTCTGTATCCCGGTTGAAAGTGAAACTAACCGAAAGATACATGGTGTTGAATTGATGCTTGTTCCGTTGGCACTCCGCCGCAGAGCAATACGACTGCTGAGGGGTTTGCGGACGTGGCTGAAAAGCCCTGCCGCACGATACGCACAGCTTGTTCTTCATCTTCTGCGCCATACACACGATGGTGAATTGAGCATGCCCGACGAATCGACACGCCGGGGCTGTGACATCAGTTTGCCATCACTATGACATGTATAATTTAATCACAATGGAACGAATTCACTCGATCAACCCGACCCGAATAGCTTGGTGCTGTGCTGACCATGGCATGACGACGGGCGACCTCGCGGCTGAACTCGGCATTGCCCCGGCAAGCATCGAACGCGTGATGGATGGCGAAGGTGGGATGACCTTCAATCAGCTCAGCAAACTTGCCGAGTATTTTGGTCGAGGCGTATTGTTCTTCCTGGAGCCAGGTCCGGTCGATGAGGACCACGTGCACACCCTCGCCTTTCGGACGCTCGCGAACCAAAAGCCGGAACTGACGGCGAAGATCAAGAAGTTCATCGAGCGCGTGGAGCACCAGCGTTCGGTCTTCTTGAGCTTGCGCGACGAACTGAGCAATCAGGACTTGCCGCAGTTCACTGCGCCAGACCTTCCGCGTGACAACCCACGTGAAGCTGCCCGTATGGCACGGGGCTGGCTGAACCTGAACGGTATGAACACGTTCGACACATATCGCGATGCTGTCGAAGCTCAGGGCATTCTGGTATTCCGTAGTAACGGTTATAACGGCAAGTGGCAGATCGCGAAAGAAAACCCGATTCTCGGATTTACTCTGTACGACCCTGCATGCCCAGTGATCGTGGTCAAGAAACAGCAATGGGAACCACAACAATCGTTCACGCTCATGCACGAGCTGGGACATCTCCTTTTACATCGTGCAAGTTCGATCGATGACGAAAACGATATGCAGTCGCATCGCGGCCTTGAGCGTGACGCCAACGCGTTCGCCGGACATGTGTTGGTCCCTGACGAATTCTTGGCCGGAATCGATGACACGAATCGTCCAGGCGACGTCGCAGAGTACGACACGTGGCTGGATCGCGAGCGCAAGGCATGGGGTGTAAGCGGCGAAGTGATCTTGCGCAGATTGCTTGATAGCGGGCGACTGTCGCAACGCCAATACGCTGCCTACCGCGAATGGCGGTCGAACTTGGTCATCCCAGAGGGTGACAGTGGATCGCGCGCTTACCGTCACCGTGAGCCCAAGCATATTTTCGGGGACACATTCGTACGCACGGTGTTGAACGCGCTCAGCGGGCGCTACATCACGCTCGCGAAAGCCAGTAGCTATCTCGACGGTTTGAAGCTCAACGATCTGCACCAGCTGGAACGGCACTATGCAGGTGTTTGACGCGTCCTCCATCGTCTACGCTTGGGACAACTATCCCGTTGCTCAATTCCCCGGCATGTGGCGCTGGATGGCCGCTCAGTTAGTCGACCAAAGCATTGTGATGGCAAGCGTTGCGCTGACGGAAGTTGGGCATGTAGCTCCAGAGTGCGCTCAGTGGCTTGAAGAAAACGGCGTCGGCACACTTCCAATGACCGATGCAATCCTCCAAGATGCCCTGCGCATTAAGAATTTGCTCGGGATCGTAAGCGATAAATACGGCGGTGGCGTGGACGAAAATGACCTGATGATCATCGCCACAGCTCGGTCTGCACGAGTACGCCTGATCTCGAACGAGGCGGCGCAACCTGGGCTGCCAAAGATCATGGCGAACTACAAGATTCCTGCTGTATGTGCGATGGCTGATGTAAAGGTTGAGTGCGTCAATTTCGTGGAATTCGTCAAGCAGTCAAAGGTCGTATTTGGCTAAAGGACGACGCAGCCAGCCCCGGCTTCACCGACGGTTGGCAAGACTGGATTGTCCTTTGCTGGTGCTTTCATGGAGCGGCCATCGCGTTGGCGTCTCTCGTGAAAAATTTGCTCAAGCAAAGTACCGTGCACCATCGGTTTTCGAGTACAAAAACTGGCCGGTCTTGGCCGGTCCATCGCACGAGATTGGCTACCGCTGCATGGAAAATGGTCAATGTGTGCTCGTCGAACGCTACATCAACAGGGTTGGCATGCTTGTGATAGATTTCATCCAACAAACCATGCCGCCCACCTGGTCCGTAGGCGAACCGCTATGGGCGCAACAACAATGATGCAGCTACGCTAGAACCTAAACTTGAAAATCCTTGTGTCGGTGGTTCGATTCCGCCCCGGGCCACCAAGAATATACCTCACGAAACGCCAACCATCACCGGTTGGCGTTTTTGTTTGTGGATTTCACAGTCCTCGTGTCCGGTCTATTTCCGGTATCCTGCCGTGCTAAAGCGCGACAAACGCGCAGTCACTCCGCTCCTGCTTACGACAGATGTACAAGAGGATTGCAAAATCTCGATCGACCGCGTGTCGCGGCACTCCAAGGCCATGGAAGCGCACAATAGCGCATGGGCTTCGTGTGATTACGCGGACGCTGATGACCGTCCGCTGCCTGACATTGCCATCGAAATCGACAATGAATTTGCGCACCATATCGCCCGCCGCATCGCCCCCCATGACGATGAATGCACTAACAGGCATGGCATTCCGGTTGGGCTAGCAGGGTGTCGGGCTTGAACCGTCGCAATTCCCTGGACTATTGAAACTGCCTGCGTATTCCGCGGCAAACTGGACACCCATTCCACGCCAAACTGGACACTCGTTCCACGGCAAACTGGACACGCATTCCGCGCCAAACTGGACACCCAGTCCAGCGCAAACTGGACAGTGATTCCGCTCCAAACTTGACAGTTTGAAGCGGCCTGAAGAGGCGTGTAGCAAGGGGATAACTGTGGCAACCTGCCGGATTTTTTCCGGAGGGTTGCTTGACCAATAAAAGGTTATCCATGCGCAAAATCCATGAAGTCCTGCGGCTCCATTTCGAGCACGGGCGTTCCAAGCGGGAAATCGCCCGCATCATCAAAGTATCGCCAACCACGGTGTCAGACTACCTGGCCCGCGCGAAGCTGGCCGGCTTGACCTATCCGCTACCAGGAGCACTTGACGACACAGCCCTCGAGCGGGCGCTGTTCCCGCCCAGCGAACCGTCGTCGGTGCAGCGCGCCGAACCGGACTGGCCCAAGGTCCATCGGGAGCTGCGCCGCAAGGGCGTCACGCTGGAGCTGCTGTGGCAGGAATACAAGGCCGAGCAGACCGAAGGCTTCCAGTACAGCGCCTTCTGCGACCACTATCGCCGCTGGCGCCAGCGCCTGACGCTGTCGATGCGTCAGACCCACACGCCGGGTGAACGGCTGTTCATCGACTACGCCGGCCAGACCGTTGGCGTCATCGATGGCAGCACGGGCGAGATACGGGAAGCGCAGATCTTCGTCGCCGTGCTGGGCGCATCGAATTACACCTTCCTGGAGGCCACCTGGAGCCAGCAGCTGCCCGATTGGATTGGCAGCCACGTGCGTGCACTCGACTTTTACGGAGGCTGCAGCGAACTGTGGGTGCCCGACAATTTGCGCAGCGGTGTATCGAAGGCGTCGCGCTACGAGCCGGACATCAACCCCACCTACCACGACCTGGCAGACCACTACGGCGTCGCCGTCCTGCCGGCGCGGGCCCGCAAGCCCAAGGACAAGTCCAAGGTCGAGAACGGCGTGCTGGTGGTGACGCGCTGGGTGCTTGCCCGACTGCGTCACCAGCGCTTCTTCAGCTTGAATGAACTCAATCGTGAACTGAAAGTGCTGCTCACCGACCTGAACCAGCGTCCCTTCAAGAAGTTGCCGGGTTGCCGCGCCAGTGCCTTCGCCGAGATGGACCAGCCCGCACTGCGCCCGCTCCCGCAACAGGGCTACGAATATGCCGAGTGGAAGGTGGCACGTGTTGGCGTCGACTACCACGTCGAGCTCGACGGCCACTACTACTCGGTGCCGTGTCAGCACGCCCCGTGTCCAGGTGGACGTGCGCGCCACCACGAACACCGTCGAAGTCTTTCTGCGCGGGCTGCGCATCGCCAGCCATGCGTACTGCGCTTTCAAAGGGCGTCACACCACAATTGACGCACACATGCCGGCGGCGCACCGCGAGGTCGCTGGCTGGAATGCCGAAACCCTGACCAGTCGCGCAGCCGCCATCGGCCCACGCTGCTCGGTGCTGGTTGAGCGCCTGCTGCATCAGCGGCGCCATCCCCAGCAGGCCTTCCGCAGTTGCCTGGGGGTGCTCTCACTCGGGCAGAAGTATGGCATCGCGCGGCTGGAGGCGGCCTGTGCACGCGCGCTTAAACACAACGCGGTGAGCTGGTCCAGCGTGCAGTCGATCCTCAAGAATGGCCTCGATCTCGAGCTGCTCACTGCGCAACGCACGCTCGATCTGCCCGAGCACGAGAACCTGCGTGGCGCGGCTTACTACCAATCGAATCATCTCCATTGATTATTAACTAAACAGTATAAACCGTTTATTTCAGATTCGACTGAGCGCTGCCAGCGCCCAGCCACCACCAAGGAACAACCATGTTGAATCACCCAACCTATGACAACTCACCCGCCTCAAGCTGTTCGGAATGGCGCGTGCCCTTCGCCGAGCAGAGCGGGCTGGATCTGGATCATCTCGGCTTCGATGAACGGCTCGGCCCTGCTGATCGACCATGAAGCCACGGAACGCGATGGCAAGGCCTTGGCGCTGCGCCTGCAACGCGCCAAGCTCAAACCGAATGCTGCTGCCGAAGACATCGACTACCGCCATGCGCGCGGCCTTGATAAGCCCTTGTTCCAGCGCCTTCTGAACGGTAACTGGCTGACTGCCCATCAGAACGTGCTGTTGACCGGCCCCACCGGCGTGGGCAAGACGTGGCTAGCCTGTGCACTCGCGCACCAGGCTTGCCGCCAGGGGTACAGCGCCTATTACGTGCGCCTGCCGCGCCTGCCGATGAGCTGAGCATCGGCCGTGCAGACGGCCGCTACAGCAAGTTGCTCAAGCAACTGGCCAAAATCGACACCTTGATAATTGACGATTGGGGCCTTGCCGTGCTCGACGACGTGCACCGGCGCGACCTGCTGGAAGTATTCGACGACAGGCACGGGTCCGTTCCACGATCGTCACCAGTCAAATTCCCATCGAGCACTGGCACGCCGCCATCGGTGACGCGACCTTGGCTGACGCGATCCTCGACCGCCTGGTCCACAACGCCCATCATCTCAATTTGAAAGGAGAATCAATGCGGAAAAAGCGTGCAGGTTTGACAAGTACCCACCAACAGGAGTAAAACCCAAGCTCGACCCCGCGCCGCATCGCCTCAAGTGTCCAGTTTGGCCTGGACCAAGTGTCCAGTTTGCGGCGGAACGACTGTCCAGTTTGCGGCGGAACAGGTGTCCAGTTTCGGCGGAATACGCAATCAGCTTTCTGTTGCAGCAAATAAGGGCTTTTTTGTCAGAAGACCCCCGCTTTTCGCAGGCTGGTAACAAATTTATGTCGCTGCCAATGCTTAACGCAGCACGACGCCGTCAGTTTGGTCACAAACTTCTGACGTTGCCTGTTTGGCTGTCCTCGCTTATACGGGATATGGTGCTGGCAGCCGCCGGCGTAGCAGCCTAGCCATGCAGTCTGCCGTCCAAATCCGTGGATAACACACTTGGTCCGCGGGTCTACGGCTCGCCGACAATCCTGGACGGCTTGCGCTGCCGTTTGCTGCCGTGCCCAAGCTGAGTGGCGCGCTCCGGGCGGGTTTTAGCGTCTGTCCGATACCTTTGCAGCTCCCCGCGTATCTCCTCCGCCCGGGCGCTATCGACGGCCGCCTGGAGTATCGCCGCCTCGAGCTGGACTCGTAGGGACTGAATCTCTGCACCCTCGCGGTTTCGTTCTTTGTCGAAAGTGTCGACCGAGTTTTGCAAGGCGCCGACCTGTTCGCGCAACTTCCCGATCGTTGACAGGGCCGCATTGTGGTCCGCATGCAGGCGCTCGCTTGCGGCGGCATGCGCACCTCGCTCTGTTTCGAGCGCCTTCTGGAGCCTCGCCGACGTCGTTCGCTCACGGTCAACTTCCAAAAGCGCGCGCTTTTCCATATCTGCGAAACGGTGCTCCGCCAAACGAGTGCGCTCAGCTAGCTTTTCCCGTTCGACCGCATACTCATCATGTGACTGATCGAGCCGCATCTGTACGTCCGCCAAACGCCCGCGTAAGTCTTCCAGACTCGCCTCAAGGCCCGCTTTTGTCGCCCCCGCTGCCGCCAGTTCTTGGCGAAGCTGGCCGACCAGTTCCTCGGCGCCACGTGCCTGCGCGCGAGCCTGCTCCAGCGCTTCCACGGCCTCTGCCTGGCCGGCCTTTGCCTGCGCTTCGCCAGATCTGGCGGCGTCGACCGCTGCGGCCGATTCCGCCTGAAACCCGGCCAGCGCATTCCGGGACATCGTCTGTGCCGATTTCCAGAGCGCCGCCACCACTTCACCGGCGGCCGACTGTAGGTCATCCGGAAGGTCGGCATGTTCGATTCTGACGCGGGAGCGTTCGCGCAGCGTGTCCCAAAAGTGGCTCAGCGCCTCGGTCGGCGCTGACATGCTGCCCTTGCGTACCAGTTGGTAGAGCTTGTTGGCGGTGGGCGTGATGCCTTGTCGGAAAAACAGCAGGACGCAGACCTCGCGGTACAGATCTTGGGTACGCGGGAAACGCGCACGCAGATCTTCGATCGCGGCGAGCAGGTCTTTTTCAGTGGATTGAATTGATAGGTCCATGGTGAGGCCTCCTGTCAAGTAAGCGTCGATAATATGACGTAATACGTTGAGAATCCAATCAATAACGCAATAAATATGACATTATTCTTATAATGTCGAATGCTATAGAATTCGATTTTCATTACTGGTTTTGATCTACCATTGGGAAGCGCTCCAACGCAAAGCTCATTGTCAGCGACTGCTCATCCTCCTCCCATAAGGAACTTTGATTGACCGGTACGCTGACATCTCCATAACCTGCCGAGCACCGTTTCTGCTCCGGGCTGACAAGATTACGTCCGCCAAGTCACCAACACGCAAGCACTTGGAGTAAATGGATCTCACGCTCAGTTGGCATCAATGCCGTGCTCGCCGCGTATTGCGCCGTCACGCCGGCACGCCCACCCGGCACCACACCAGCTCGACCGGCAGTTCCTGCTCGAATCCATAAATGCAATGGGTACACACCGTGTCGGCGTCGATCATGTCGTAACGCACCACCCGGACGTCGCCCTCGCGCAAGCAATTGCACAGCTCTTCACGCACTTCGAACGTCAGTGTACGGGCCGCGCCGTCGAACGCGCGCAGCTCCACAGCATCGAAGTCGAAATAGCGCCGGACCTTCGGGAACGCAGCCTTGAAAAAACTTTCTTTGGCAGAAAACACCAAGGTCAGCAGACAGTCCATGGGGTGCTCCAGCTGCAGCCCGGACAGATAGTCCATCTCGGCCGGCGACACTGCTGTCGACATCAGTACCGGGCGCAGTGCCGGGCCGATGACCGTTTCCATATCAATGCCGATGGCGCCGTGCACGGACGCCGGCGCAGCGATGGCGGCAGCCAGGTACCGGGTGTGGGAAATACTGCCGGTCACGCCGCGCGGCCATAACGGCTCGCGCATGGGGCCGGTGCCGATCTGGGCATCGGGTAGCCCCAGCTGCGCGAGCGCCTGGCGCGCCGCCAGCCGCCCGTAAAAATATTCGATTTGCCGGATCGGGGCGCTGCGCACAATCTGCGGTGGGAGGGTAATGCCGGCTTCGTCGAAACGCTCCAGCGCAAACCCGTCGACCTCGAGCGGCACCAGGTAGATGTTCAACGCAGGCGCGAGGGCAGCAACAATGCGCCCGTCCCGGCCCGGGTGCAGCCCGCTCATAAGCCGCACGGCACCAGGGTCGGCCATGGGGGCTCGTTTGATTGGCGCTCGGTCATGCCGCTCTGTCCTGCGCCGGCGAGCCCGGCGCCGCCACTACCACGTGGGGCCAGATGACGGCCTGCGCGACGATCACCCGGGCGCCGTCGAACGTCGCCGCCGGGCCGCCGTGCAAGACATAGCCTTGCGCCAGCACCGCGCTGATGCGCTCGCAGAATCCGGCGTCGTCCGGTCCCGTCAGCAGCCGGTAGACGGGAAGATTGTCGGGTGTTGCTACCATCATGTCAGTGTCCTTTTCATGGCGTTCTCGGCGATGCGTGGCAAGATGCCGGACATCAGTAAGTCAGGCCGGTGACGGCCATGATTGCGTGGTGGCTCAGCGCCGGCGCGGGCTGGTGCACCTTGGGCGAGGCGGTACGGCAGCGTAACAGTGCATCGCGGAGTGTCAACGACAGCAGCTCGCGCTGGGCGCCGCTGCCGCCGATCTTGGGCCACTGCGCCAGCGTCGATTCCAAGATAGAAACGGTCTCGGCGTAATTGCCCGCCGAGTAGTGATAAACCGCCGTCAGGATGGCCACGCCCACCTGGTGCGCGTCGTAAGGCACCCCTACCCCATCGCTGCGGTAGATCATTTTCTTGATCAGGAAAGGCTTGTTGGCGGCGCAGAAACACAGCGCCGCGTGCAAGTCGTGAAAGTACGAGATCGACGCGCCGATGCAGCCCGTCCAGCGATCCGCCAGTTGTCGCCACAGCGCGTCGTAGCGGTGATCGTTCGGATAGGCCATCTTGTGACGCCACAGAAAACCGACAATGTCCAGGTCCTGCTCTGCGTGCGAGCAAGCTCGCATCGAGGCGAAGTAGTCGAACGAGGCGCGCGCGCTGCCCGGCTGCCCTTGGCCCAGCTCGGCGATCGCCTTGTGCCAGTACACGTGCATGCGCATTCCGGGGTTGTCGATCCAGTCATGCTCGTGCTCGCGCAGAAAGGCGATGATGCTGGCATCGTCTTTCATCTCGTGGTACGCGTGGGTGATGGCATGCACCGCGTAGATATTGTCGCGTTCCAGGCCGAACGAGGCCAGTCCATGCTCGAGCGCGCTGTCATAGTCGCCCCGTTCGCACAGCACGAATGATTTGATGGCCAGATAATACGGGTACTGGCTGCCCTCGGCCAGCGCCCGCTCGTCGGCGCGGTTGAGCACGTCAAGCAGCTCGACCGTGCGGCCGGTGCAGAAATCCAGCATGTGCAGCATGAAGATGGCCAGCACGTCACAGTCGTAGCGGGCTATGTGGGCGACAAAATCGCGCCGCGCCGCCGGATAGTCGAAACTGGCCCAGTGGCCCAGCGCCTGCACGATCAGGCGCAGCGGTTCGGCTTCGCAGAGGGCGCCGCCGTTGGCCTTCAGGTACAGGCTGACGCGGGCGAAATCGCGCAGGTTGCACGAGGTGAGCATGTCGAAGTTGAGAAACAGGTCGGCATGCCGCGCCTGGCGCGATCCCTCCACGCAGTCCAGGTCGGCCAGGTCGTGCAGGGCCAGCACGCTGCGTGCAAGCGGCAGGCCGACCGTGGCGCAGATGCCGGAACGGGTGGCGCCGGTGGGTGATGTCAGTAGCATAGCGGGCCTTCGAAGTAGCGCAAATAAAAAATCGGAAACAAGATCACAATCCGGGATCGGCGAGCGGCATGGGCTTAGGGGGTCTGCGCCGGCACGCCGGCCAGCGGCGCGACCGGTGCCGGCGCGCCCAGCATCCCTTTCATCAGCGGGGCCGTGATCAAGGTGCTCAGCAATGCCATTATGGCCAGCGCCGAGAAGATGGGGCCGGAAATGATGCCGCCATCGAGCAGGATGTTGATGGCGACCAGCTCCATCAGGCCCTTGCATTGCATCAGGCTGCCCAGCGCGAAGCTGTTGCGCCACGAGTGACCCAGCACGCGGGCGGCCGCGCTGATGCTGAAAAACTTGCTCAACACGGCCGCTGCCGTGACGATCAGGGTGAGTTCGATCAGCGACTGGCCCTGCACCTCGATGCTCAGGCGCAGCCCGGTCATGATGAAGAAGAACGGCAGCAGCATAATGTGGCTGAAGTGGAGCAGCGAATCGCGCCAGTCCGCTAGTGCTTCGCGCGGCAGGATGGCGCCGGCCACGAAGGTGCCCAGTATCGGATGCAGGCCGATGTAGTCGGTGCTCACGGCCGACAGGAACACCACCGACACGGCCACGATGATCCGGTCGCTGGCGCTGCGTCCCGCGGCGGCCAGGCACCAGCGGCGCAGCAGGTAGCGCACCGGCCCGATCATCACCACCAGGTACAGCGCCAGCGCGGCGAGCAGCCCGGCCGGATGGGCGCCGCTGCCGTTCGATAGCGACAGGATCACGGCCAGGCCCACCCACATCCACAGGTCGTCCAGCATGGCGCTGTTGGTGGCCAGGTTGCCGATGGCGCTGCCGGCCAGGCCCGTCTCGCGCAAGATCGACACGAGCACTGGCAAGGCCGTCACCGACAGGGCCAGCCCGATGGCAAACGAGAACAAGCCGATGTCGGCGTTCGGTCCCAGCAGGACCGGATAGCGCAGCGCCAGCGCGTAGCCGACCGCGCTGCCGATCAGGCAGGTGCCGGAAAAGCCCACCACGCTCACGGGAATGAACTGCCAGGCCTTGCGGCCCGCCCCCCTGGGCGCCGACTCGGACCCGGTCAGCGCGATCAGCAGGCAAATGCCCAGCCAGCCCAGGCCGTTGAGCGAATCGGCCAGTGGGCCCGTGGTCAAGTTCATGTCGTGCCGGGCCAGCCAGGCCAGCGCGCCGCTCGATTGCAGGAGCAGCCCGACAATCAGTTGCACGAACACAAGCGGAAAGATTTTATCGATCCGGCATAGTCTGCTCAACAGCGTCGGCAGCGCGATGAATCCTATCAATGCGAGAAAAAAGTAATGATTCATGAAGTCGTTGGTCCGGGATGAGCGCGGGTGGCCGCGCAGGTTAGCAAAACAGTTCCTGTTCGTAGGTTCGGGCAATCGCTGTGCGGTTCAGCTTCATGTTCCGGGTCAGCATGTCGTTCTCGCATGTAAAATTTTCTGTCCGAATCAGCAGCCGTTTGATGGGAAACAGCTTGCACTCGTCGGCGTTGAGCCGAGCCACCCGCGCATTGACGCGGGCGCGTACCGCGTCGTCGAGCGCCTCGACGATGAGCAGCAAGCCCAGATACGGTTTGCCGTTTCCCATCAGCACCGCGTGCCGGACAAACTCCAGGTCGCGAAAGGCCTGCTCCACCGACTGCGGGTGAATCTTGTAGCCGGCCGAGGTGATCAACAGCTCCTTCTTGCGGCCCTGGATGAACAGATAGCCCTGATCGTCGAAATAGCCCAGGTCGCCCGTGGCAATGGCGCCCTCTTCCGTGTACACGGCGCGCTCGTCGTCGGGGTGCTCGGCGAGGTAGCCGGTGGTCAGCGCGGTGTCGGGGCGCAGGATGATTTCGCCGGCCTCGGAAATCTGCACGCTGCCCTCGGCCAGCGGCCGCCCGACCGAACCGATCACGTTGCGGCCCGGCAGGTTGCTGGAAATGGGGCCGTATTCGGTCATGCCGTACGCTTCGTACAGGGGAACCCCGGCGCACTGGTAGTCTTCCAGGATGGCCGGGGCAATCGGCGCCATGCCTGACCACATGATGCGCATGGCGCCGCCGAAGAACGCGCGCAGGCTGGTCGCTTTGTGGGCCGCGTCCGCGGCGCCCGCGCCGGCCAGTTGCCAGGCCGATTCATAGAAAATGGGCGGCGCCAGGAACAGGGTGCTGGGGCAGTTGCGCAGGGCCGCCATCACATGGCGCGTGTCGGTCAGGCAGATGCTGATCCCGTACAAAATGCAGCCGTACATCAGCAGTTTCTGCTGGTAGTTCGAGAGCGGCAGGAAGATCATGAAACGGTCGTCGGGCTGCGGCGCGAAGGCGCTGAAAAACACGGTGGCGTTATGCAGCACGCCGATGGGGTTGACGACGATCTGCTTGATCTTGCCGGACGTGCCCGAGGAAAAAATCAGGGCCGGAGCGCCCATCAGCTTGGCCGGCGCCGCCCGCGCGCAAGGGCCGGCACGGCGGTACAGCGCCAGGCCCGCGACCTGTCCGGCCGGCTCGAACTGCGCCATGGCGCCACTGTCGTGGCGATCGCTCTCGACGATCAGGTAGTCCAGGTTGTCGGGGCCGACCATGGCCAGCGTGGCGGCCACCGCGCTCTCGGGCAGATGCACCACGGTGCAGTGCGCGCCCAGCAGCGCCAAATCGATCAACAGGGCGGCCTGGCCGTTGGCCGCCACCACCCCTACCCGGTCGCCCGCGGCCACGCCGTAGTCCTGTAGCACGGCAATGGCATCGTTGACCTGCTGGTGCAGCTGGCCGAAGCTGACCTCGTGCGCGGCCTTGCCGCTGTAATAGGTGATGCTGCGCTGCGCGTTGGTGCGCAACAGGGCAATCAGGTCCGCACAGCTGGCGCCGGCGGTGGGTTCAGGTAAATCGGGCAAGTCGCTACTCCTCATGAATGTTGGGTAAAGCCAGTCTGTGCGGGCGCAAACATCACGCCGCCGCGCCGTCGGCCGCGGGGCGCGCCACCCGGGCCTTGGCCAGGATGCGTTCGATATTGCCGGCCAGGATCAGCTGCGCCTCGCGCACCGGTACCCGGGGGCGGCCCTGGTCTTCGCTGCGCAGCAGGTCGATCATGGTGCTGTTCAGGTGATATTTATTGATGGGCCAATCGGTGCCGAAGATGATCTTGTGGTTGATTCCGTTCGAAAACAGCTTGAGAAAATCGGCCAGGTGATGGGGATTGGCGGCGCTCCACTGGGCCCCGCTCAGGTCCAGGTACACATTCGGCCGGTAACGGCACAGGTTGACGCATTCTTCCTGGTAATTGACAGCCCCGTGCGCCAGGATGAAGCTGATGTTGGTATACCTGCGGGCCGGTCCGTCCACGTGCATCGGCACGGCCGGGCCGAACGCCAGCACGGGCGAGGTGGAACCTGTATGCAGCAGCACCGGCAGGTGATATTCCTGGCAATACTCATAGAATGGCGTGAGGGCCGGGTCGTCGGCCTGGTAGCCGCACGGCGGATACAGCTTCAGGCCGCGGAAGCCATACTGCTCCACCCCCCGCTGGAACGTGGCAAGGCCGTCGCGCCCCCAGCGCGGATCAACCCCGGCGAACACCTCGAAGCGGCCGGGATGGCGCTGCAGGATCTGCCAGTGGCGGGCGAACATCTCGTCCACGGTATACGCGTTGCCCTTGAGCGCATAGGTGAAATCAGGCAGTAGCAGCACCGATTTTTCGATGCCCAGCTTGTCCATCTCGCGCACCTGGATGTCCGCGTCATGATCCTGGTAGCCCGCCAGCAAACGCGCCATGGCGCGCTCGCGCGCCACGGGCACGGGCGACAGGTGCATCTGTTCCATCATGTTATCGACAATCCCATCCATGAATTCGGTGGGAATGAAATGGGTCGATGCCACGTGGGTGTGTCCGTCGATGAGTCTCATGTGCGTCGTTGCTTCCTGATTGCTTCCTGATTGCTTCCTGATTGCTTCCTGATTGCTTCCGATAGAGATGGCGGGGCGCCGGCGCAGCATGTGCGGCGCCGGCGCCCTGCCCGATGAACCTTACGCGCCCGGCGCGGCCGTGCCGGCCAGCTGGCCGGAGACGAAGAACACGCCGACCGCCGCCCAGCCTTCCGGCGCGAAAATGCGCTCGCGGATCTGGTCGAGCTCCTGTCTGGCGGTGGCCAGCTCGGCGTCCGGTATGCATTCGAGCTTGTAGCCGAACACCAGATCGCAGAAGGCATCCTTGCCGATCATGTCGGTCGTCACCATCAGCACGCTGCTCTGGATGTCGGCAAATCCGGACTGCTTCATGTAGCTGGCCAGCTTGCTGCCCACGTGGCGGTCGCCGCCGCGCTGGGCCTGGGCCTGGCCGGCGCGCGCGATGAAGGCGCCGAACTCCGGTGTATCGGGCGCAATGCTGAGCCAGCTGTCATCGATGTCGCAAATGCAAAAGCGACCCTTTTCGGCCAGACTGGCGCGGACATTGGCCATGGCGCGGATCGGATCGGACAGGTGCTGGAACAGCAGGCGCGAGTAGACGAAATCGAACTTGCCCAGTTCGGCGAGCGACTCGTCGTACACGTTGAGCAGCTTGACTTCGGCATTGGCAATGCCATTGGTGTCGAACTGGCGGCGTGTCTCGGCGATGCTGATGTCATTGACGTCGCCGGCCACCAAGCGGCACGGCGCCGTGCGCATGGCAATGGCGGTCGAGATGATGCCCGGTCCGCAGCCGATGTCAAGCACATGCTGGTGGTCGGCCAGGCCGGCCGCGCGCAGGTGCTCGATTTCCTTGTCCAGCACAATCGACGCTTGCGCCTTCAGGCGGCGCAGGGAGTCGTCGTTATCGCGGAAGTAGCCTAATTGGTATGAGTTGTCTACGATTGAAGTCACTGCGAATTCCTTGGTATGTGAATAGGGTGAATTGGTTCTTGCCGGTCGGGTCGGCTTGTCTGCGCCAGCATTTTTTGCATCCACACCATGTCGACCGCGCCCCCGTACAGGCGAGCAATGGCCGGCAGGCGCACCACTTCTGCAAAGCCGCACAAGGCGCTGCCGCGGATGCTCTGCACGTTCTTGCCCACGATGACGGCCATCAGCGAGTCAAAGCCCGCGCCGGTGGCGTGCACGATCAACTGCTGCAGCAGGCGGATGCCGAGCCCGCGCGAGCGCCTTGCCCGCGCGATATACACGGCCACTTCGGCGATCGCAGGGTCGTACGGCCGCGCCGAAAATTTCTTCAGCGCTCCCCAGCCCAGCATCGCGCCCTCCTCGTCCAGCTTGACCAGCACGATGTAGCGCTCGCTGCCGAAAAAATAGGCGTCCGCAAAGGCGGGGCCGGGCTGTTGCACGTCGTCGCAGTTGGCGTACACCTGGTCCGTGACGGCCTGGTTGTAGACATCGACCATGGCGTCGACATCGTTTATCGTTGCGATCCGGATCATGTCAGACGATGCTCCTGGAAAAAATGTACAGCCGTTGCTGGTCGCCCAGCACGATATTCCCGCACGGGGAAAAGCCCGCGTCCCGGTGCCATGCCAGCGCCGTGCCCATGCTGGCGTGCACGGTACTGACCACCGTGTGCACGCCGGCACTGCGGCAGTCCGCCTCCAGCCGGGCATACAGTCCGTGGGCCACCAGGGCGCTGAAGCGATCTTCATCCTGGTCGATGACGATCTGCGCCGAACCGGCATAGCCGACCCGGCCGTTGAAGCGGTAGCGGCAGGCCCAGCCCGCAATGCGCCCGTCCCGGCCCACGCACACATGCAGGCCGCGCGGCGCCTGCGGATAGCCCGCTTCCTGGAACAGCGCCGCCAGCGAGGGGTAGCGGTAGGCCAGGATCAGCGCCTGGTTCGAACCGGGCGGCCCGGCCACCAGCAGCGCGGCGGCGTCGGCCGCGCCGGCGGCCCGGAAGCGGTAAGCCTCTTCCGGGGCCAGCGGCGCGGCGGCGGACATGGCGAGCATCAGGCAACCAGGAAGGAATCGATCTTTTCGATCGTGATGCCTTCGGCAAGGTCTTCCAGTGCGACTTCCTTGCCCAGTTTTTCCTGCACCACTTCCAGCATGGCCAGCAGCAGGATCGAGTTGCCGCCGATGTCGAAGAATTCGACGTCGACGCCGACGCTGTCGACGTTCAGGATGGTTTTCCAGATGTCGGCGAGGACGGCGGTGCGCTCCTGCGCGCTGCTGGCCCTTGCTTCAGTTTTTTCGATTACACAATCCATAGTGTTTCCCTTAGTAAAAAATAATAGGTCGGTGCGGTGCACCCCGCCCGTCAGGCCAGACGCCGCAACAGCAGGCTTGCCCGCAGGTTGGGCGCATCGGCCGACATCACGATGTGCTCGCCACTGGCGAAGCCGTTGGTGGCGCTGTAATCGACCAGACTGATGACCGTGTCGGCCGAAAAGCAGTGGCCGTAGCGGCTGACGTTTTCCATGTGCAGCTGGTCCTTGGAAAACCCCAGCTTGGTTTCCTTGAGCTGGGTGATGGGCCTGAAGATATTGCTGGTAAAAACCTTCTTGACGTCACGGGCGGTCAGGCGCGCGCCGTCCAGCAATTCCTTGCAGACCCGGCTGTACAACGGAGAATCGTCCTTGCCCCGATTGTGCTCGACCGGGTCGGCACTGGGCAGGAAACGCTCGTTGACCAAGGCGAAGCCCGGCGTGTCCCGCGCCGTGACGATGCAGCTGGCGGCAGCGTCGCTGAGCAAGGCAAAATTCTGAAAACGGATGGTCTCGTCGTAGACCTTGTCGGCCGTGACGATCAGAATGTTGCGGTAGCGCCCCCCCTGCACCATGCTCGCTGCCATCGCAATGGCCGACAGGAAGCTGGTGCAGTTGTTGAGCGTGATGCCGATCGGATACGCGTTGCACAGCCCCAGTGCCGCCAGCAGGCGCACGTTGTACTTGATGTGCGCGACCTCGTCGCCCGGAACGCAGGTGGAACAGACATACACCAGGTCGACTTCGGCCGGCGCCACGCCGCTGCTTGCCAGCGACTTGCGTGCCGTGTCGATGGCCAGGTCGAAGATATCGCCCGCCGTCTTGCGGTACTTGCCCCAGCCGAACAGGGAGGGCAGGTTCGGGAAATTGTTCGCCTTCAAGAAGTCGTCCAGATTGACGACGTCACTGTAGGCGCACTCGGTTTCGCCGAGCGTGTAGGCCATCGCTGTAATGACCGCGTGCGGCACGGTGCGCTCCTGGAAGTTGTTCATCGATATGTCTCCGTTGCCCCGCCGCTCACACGCGCTTGAAAGGCTGGCCCAGCATGTTGGTGTCGCGGATCTTGTTGTGCGTATAGTTGTTTTCGCCAGCAACGACGATCGCACCGTAGTTCTCCAGGCTCACCTCGCCACCGAACTCGGTGAGCACGTCGGAATCGGGATGGATGCGCACTTCCGGCGGCACGTAGCGCGACGAGAAGCCCAGGCGCATTTCCTGGGTCTTGCCCAAGTGCGGCAGCGACGAGTGCAGCACGGTCGACCAGAAAATGACGACTTCACCCCGTTTCATTTCCAGGTACACGGCCTGCGACTCGTCCGGCACCCAGTTCGGGTCCTTCTGCAAATCGCGGTAGTCATAGCCCCACAGGCCGCGGTGCACGCCGTTCTTGACCAGGTTGTTGTTGCGCTCCGGGTCGAACACCAGGCGCTTGGTCTCGTCGTAGAACATCATGTTGTGGGTGCCGGGCACGATGGCCAGGCAGGCCGTGTCGATCATGGCGTCGGTGAACGCGCACCACGCCGTCAGCGTGCCCTTGCGCTCGGCATTGTCGGGCCACTCGATGTGGGGACGCCCGGCCACGCCGGCAAACGACTCGGCCTGGTGCCAGTCGGTGCCCGCGTCGCCCGGGTACTTCGAAAAGAATTCGCTTTTCCAGCACAGCAGGTTCGGCCCCATCAGGCTGCGCACCTTGTGCACGATCTTCGGGTGGCACACATGGTCGCCCAGGAAGCCAATGTCGAGGTGGCGGTCGTAGTTGGCCAGGTTGTTGTTCTTGCCGTTCGACAGGGTGCTTTCGCCATACACAGCGTGCTTGCGGTTGAGTGTCTGCAGGCGCACTTTTTTCCAGTGTGCTTCCATTTCCTCCGGCTCGTACACTTTGAATGGCTTGACGTAGCCATTCTTGAAGAAGAATTCAACTTCGTCGGGGGTCAGGCCGTAATCTACGTTTTCGCTCGTCATGGTGCTCTTCAGGTCAGGTTAGAGTTCAAAAGGGGGTGAATTAATTCGCCAGGCTGCTGCCAGACTGGCGCACAACGGTGTCCCGCGCCGGCTAGCCGTCCACGTCATCGAGATGGGTGCCCAGCATGGTCGACATGGCGCGGGTGACGGCCACCATGCTGGCGTCGGCCCGATCGAGGCCGTACACCGTCAGGGGGAAGTCCAATGGCATTTGTAATTGCCATATCTTCTCGTGTTCACTGGCCGGAAAATACTGGGCCGGGCTGCCGACGGCGACCCAGCCAATCGGGACGGTATCGCCCGCAGCGACGTCGGTGCGCAAGTGCACCACGCCGTGAATGCGCACTTCGCATCCCTTGCCCAGGCGCGCCGCATGAAACACGGCAGCGCCGGTGGCCACGAAGACCTCGTCTTCGATGGTGCAGCCGACCACGTGGGCGTTGGGGCCGATCAGGCAGTTGTTGCCCACGCTGAGCGAGTGGCGCGCGGTGCTGCGCAGCACCGCGTTTTCCATCACGATGCACTCCGCGCCGATGGCGATGGCGCCCCCCTCGGCAATGACCTGGGCGCCGAACAGGATGCGGCAGCCGGGACCGACGGTGACGTCGCCGCAAATGACGGCGTTGGGCGCGATATAGGCGCTGGGGTCGATGCGCGGGGTTTTTCCAAGGTGGGTAATCAGCATGGCGTTCTCCTTTTAGGGCAAATGGGGTGACAACTACGGTGGCGGTAAGATAATAAATTGATCGACATGGTTCGCTCCTAGGCCGCGCGCAGCGCCGCTGTGTCCAGGCGCGCGGCAAGCGCCCGGCACAGTGCGGCGGCATGCGGGGCGCGCACGATGCCCTGGTGCGTGGCGGGCAGGCGCACCGGGTCCAGCTGCGCGCCAGCGATGGCGCCCCAGCCCAGGTCGGCGTTGGTGCGCGCTTCGTTGGTGGCAATGAACAGCGTGAGCGGCACGTCCAGCGGCGCCGGCGCATAGCCGTACAGGGCTGCCATCAGGGCGCGCCGGCGTGCCAGATGGGCGCGCAGGGCCGCGCCGTCTTGACCGGCGGGCAGCACGCCCAGTTGTTGGCACAGCAGCAGCATCGCGTCGATCTCACCGGACGCGCCCAGCGCGTGCAGCTGGTCCCGGGCCGCCTCAGGTACCTCGTCCGCCAGGGTCAGCAAGATCGCGTCCGTCTCGCTGAAGTCGTGGGCGCCGGCGTGGGCCGCCCCGGCCGAGCGCCGGTATTCGGTTCCATATTCGCGGCTGGTGTCGATCAGGCCCAGGAACGCCACCGGTTCGCCCGCCGCGCGCAGCTGCGCCGCCATTTCATACGCGATGGTGCCGCCCGCCGACCAGCCGGCCAGCCGGTATGGCCCCTGCGGTTGCACGTGGCGCATGGCTGCGAGGAATTCCTGCGCCATGGCGGCAATGCCGCCGGCCGCCACCGCGCCGGCTGGCGCGGCCAGGCCGTACAGGGGAATGGCAGCGTCCAGCTGCGCCGCCACCGCGCTGGCATACCCCAGTTCTTCCTGGTGCGGCTGCACCAGGAAAAGGGGCGCCAAGCTGCCCCCGGCGCGCAGCGGCACCAGGCAAACGGGCGCGCAGACCGGCGCGGGCGGCGCGTCGATGAGCGCGGCCAAGCCGCGCAGGGTCGGGTTGGCGAACAGCTGCGCCAGCTCCACCGCATGACCCAGCTCGCCCACCAGGGCCAGCATCACCACGGCCAGCATCGAGTGCCCCCCAAGCTCGAAGAAATTATCGTTGCGGCCGATCTGCTCGCGCGCGAGCACCTGCGTCCAGATCTGCGCCAGCGCCTGTTCCAGGTCGCCCTGCGGCGCGCCGCCCTCCGACGCGGGAGCGCCTGCGGCAGCGGCGTGCGGGCCGGCCTGCAGGCGTGCATGCAGCGCCTGGCGGCGCCGGTCAGCATCGGGCAGCGCCACATCCTGCAACACGGTTTGCGGATGCGCCGCGAACGCCTCCAGCAGCGCCACGTAACTTGCGGCCATCCCCTCGATGGTGGCCGGCTCGAACAGCGCGGTGTTGTATTCGATCGCCCCGTCCAGGGTGCCATCCCGTTCGGCCAGCACCAGCGTCAGGTCGTACTTGGCCACGGCAAGGGCGCCGTCGATGCGCTCGAACGTCAGTCCCGGCACGCCGATCACGCCGCCGGCGCCATGATTGAACGACAGCGCGACCTGGAACAGGGGCGAATGGCCGGGCCGGCGCTCGGGACGCAGTGCTTCCACCACGCGCTCGAAGGGCAGATCCTGGTGGGCGTCGCCGTCGAGCACGGCGTCGCGCACCAGGCCCAGCAGCGCGTCGAACGATTGCGCTGCATCGACCGCCGTGCGCAGCACCAGGGTGTTGACGAAGTAGCCGATCAGGCTGTCCAGGCCGGGATGCTGGCGGTTGGCCACGCCGTAGCCGATACACACGTCGCTCTGGCCCGTATACCGGTGCAGCAGCGCATTGAACGCCGCCGCGGCGACCATGAACAGCGTGCCGCGGCGCTGGCGGGCCAGCGCCTGCATGCGCCCCGTGAGCGCCGGGCCCAGATCGAACTGCACCGCTGCGCCGCGGTGCGTGAGCACGGCGGGACGGGGATGATCGAGCGGCAGCTCCAGCACGGGGGCGGCGCCGCCCAGCGTGGCCTGCCAGTACGCCAGTTGCGCCTGCGGGCGCGCGCCTTGCAGGTAGGCGCGCTGCCACATGGCGAAGTCGGCATATTGCAGTGGCAGCGGCGCCAGGGCGGGCACGCTGCCGGCGCGCCCGGCCCGGTACAGTTCGCCCAGCTCGTCCATCAGCACGCCCAGCGAGCGGCCGTCGGCGATGATGTGGTGCAGCGTCAGCATGAAAACATGCTCGTCTTGGGCCAGTTTGAGCAGGCGGGTCCGGATCAACGGCCCGCGCGCCAGATCGAACGGCTGCGCCGCTTCCTGCCGTACCAGATGGCGCGCATCGCTCGCGGCATCGGGGCGCGCCGACAGGTCCAGCAGCGCCAGGTCCAGTGGTAGGGCTGAGGCGATGCGCTGCACCGGCGTGCCGCGCTCGAGCGCAAAGCTGGTGCGCAGCGCTTCGTGGCGTTCGACGACGGCGTTCAGGCTGCGCTCGAGCAGGGCCGCGTCGAGCGCGCCATGGATGCGCCACGCGCTGGGAATGTTATAGGCGTCGCCGCCGGGCTGGTACTGGTCGAGGAACCACAGCCCCTGCTGCGCGAACGAGGCGGGAACGGGATCGCTGCGCGTGACGCGCACAATGGCAGGCGGCGCTGCGGCCGGCTCGCCAGCCAGCCCCGCGACCAGATCGGACAGCGTGGAGGCACCAAAAAAGCGCTTCAGGGCGATGTCGACGCCCAGCTGCTGGCGGATTTGCGCGAGCGCCTTGGCCGCCAGCAGCGAATGCCCGCCCAGCGCGAAGAAGTTATCCTGCAGGCCCACTTGCGGCAGCTTGAGCAGCGTGGCCCAGATGGCGGCCACGCGCCGCTCCTGCGCGCTACGCGGCGCCACATAGGTAACCGCGGCGGCGTGATGGCTTGCATCCGGCGCGGGCAACGCGGCGCGGTCGGTCTTGCCGTTGGGGTTCAGCGGCAGCGTGTCCAGTACCACCCATGCGCCGGGCAGCATGTAGGCGGGCAGGCTGTCGGCCAGCTGGGCGCGCAGGACGGCCGGCTCCAGCGGCGCGCCGGCTCCCGTGATCGGGGTGACGTAGGCGACCAGCTTTTGCTCGCCCGGCTGGTCTTCACGTACCATCACCAGCGCTTGGCGCACCCCGGGGCAGCGCAGTAGCGCCGCTTCGATTTCGCCCGGCTCGATGCGCATGCCGCGCAGCTTGACCTGATGGTCCAGGCGCCCCAGAAAGGCAATGCTGCCATCGGCCAGCCAGCGCCCCAGGTCGCCGCTGCGGTACATGCGGCTGCCGGGCGCGCCGAACGGATCGGGCACGAAGCGCTCGGCCGTCAGCTCGGGACGGCGCCAGTAGCCGCGCGCCACCCCTGCCCCGCCGATGCAGATTTCGCCAACCACGCCGGCCGGCACGCGCTGGTTGGCGCCGTCGACGATATACACCTGCACGCCGGGGATGGGACGGCCCAGCGGCACGTCGGTGCGCGCCGCGGCGGCGGCGTTCAGGTAGCTCAGCGCTACGTCGGCGCACTCGGTTGGCCCGTAGGAGTTGACCAGGTCCAGGCCGGCGCCGGCCAAGTCGGCCGCCAGCGCGGCGTCGATGGCTTCGCCGCCCAGCACCACGCTGCGCAGCGCGCCATGGCTGGTCAGGCCCGCGGCGTAGGCGCGCCAGGCCGACGGGGCGCAGTTGACGTGGGTCGGCTGGTGCTGTTGCAGCGCGCGCCGGAAGCTGTCCGGGTCGGACGCTGGCCCGTCCGGGATGATCAGGGTCGCGCCGGCGGCCAGGGTGCCGAGGATGTTCTTCTGGGTCAGGTCGAAGCTGAGCGAACTGGCCAGCATGACCCGATCGGCCCGGCCCAGGCCGGCCGAACCATGCCGATACCAGTGCAGCAGGTTGGCCACCCCGGCGTGGGTATTGACGGCGCCCTTGGGCTGGCCGGTGGAACCGGACGTGTAGATGCAGTAGGCCAGCTGCTGCCCCAGCGTGGCCACACCGGTGGCGTAAGTCGGATGGCAGGCAATTGCGGCGCGCTCGGCGTCCAGGCACACGGTGTGCGCCGGCCTTCGCGGCAGGCGCGCTTGCAGGTGCTGCTCGGTCAGCAGCACGGTGGCGGCGCAGTCGTCCAGCATGTAGGCCAGGCGCTGGGGCGGATAGTCCGGGTCCAGCGGCACATAGGCGGCGCCGGCCTTGAGGATGGCCAGCATGCCGACCACCATCTCGGGGCCGCGTTCGACGCACAGCGCCACCAGGGTGTCGGGTAGCACGCCCAGCGCGCGCAGGTGATGTGCCAATTGGTTGGCGCGGGCGTCAAGTTCGCCGTAACTGAGGCAATGCGCGCCCCACAGCAGCGCGCGCGCCCCCGGCGTACGCGCCGCCTGCTGTTCGAACAGCAGGTGCACGCCGCCGCCGCCGCCGGCGGCGGGCACGGCGGCGCCGCTCCACGCGCGCAGCTGGTCCTGTTCGGCGGCGCCAAGCATCGGCAGGTGCTTGAGCGCGCACAACGGATCGGCAGCGACAGCGTTCAGCAGGACAGCGTAGTGGCCGGCAATGCGTTCGATGGTCGCATGGTCGAACAGGTCGGTGTTGTATTCGAGTACGCCGTACAAGGCGCCATCGCGCACCATCAGCTCCACCGACAGATCGAACTTGGCGCCGGTGCTGGCGACGGGCACGATACTGCTGCTCAGACCGGGCAGGTCGAGACCGCCCTCGGCGCCGGCGTCGTAGAACGACAGCATGACCTGGAACAGCGGCGTACGGTTCAGGTGGCGCGCCGGACGCAGGGCTTCCACCAGGCGCTCGAACGGCACACCCTGATGGGCGTCACCGTCCAGCACGGCGTCGCGCACCTGCTGCAGCAGCGCCGCGAAGGTGTGTTCGTCATCGATGCGCGTGCGCAGCACCAGCGTGTTGACGAACAAGCCGATCAGGCCCTGCACATCGGGGGCGCTGCGGTTGGCGACAGGATAGCCAATGCAGATATCGCGTTGCCCCGTGTAGCGCTGCAGCAGCACGTTCAAGGCTGCGGCGGCGACCATGAAGGTGCTGCCGCGGCCGGCCCCGGCCAGGGCGCGCAGGCGCTCATGGAGCGCGCCGTCTAGCGCAAAATCGACCGCTGCGCCCCGATGCGTGAGCACGGCGGGACGGGGCCGGTCGGTGGGCAACTCGAGCGGCGCCGCAGCGCCGTCCAGCGTGCGCTGCCAGTACGCCAGCTGGGTTTGCAGGCGTTCGCCCTGCAGATGGTCGCGCTGCCAGACGGCGAAGTCGGCATACTGGATGGGCAACGGCGCCAGCGCTGGCGCGGTCCCGGCGTGCAGCGCGCGGTAGCACAGGCTCAATTCGCGCATCAGCACGCCCATGGACCAGCCGTCGCTGACGATGTGGTGCAGCGTCAGCAGGAAAATGTGCTGCTGCGCTCCCAGCGCAAGCAGTTGCGCGCGCAGCAGCGGTCCGCGCCCCAGGTCGAAGCTTTGCCGGGCCTCGGCCTGCGCCATGGCGCGCGCCTGCTGTTCCGGATCGGCGCAGGCCGACAGGTCGTGCATGCGGATCGACACGGCCAGTTGCGCGGCGATCAGCTGCGCGCCGCCCTCGCCGGCCGGCCCATCCGGCGCGAACGTGGTGCGCAACGATTCATGCCGGTCCACCACCAGATTCAGACTGCGTTCGAGCAGCGCCCCGTCGAGCGGGCCTTGCAGGCGCCAGGCGGCCGCAATGTTATACAAGCTGGTGCCGGATTCGTAGTCATCCAAAAACAGCAGGCGCTGCTGCGCAAACGACGTGCAAAAGCGGTCGGTCATGGTCGGGTCCATTGTCAATGAGATCGTCGCTGCGGGGTGGCGTCAGCCTGCCAGTGCCTGGCGCAGGCTCGCTGGCGTCATGTCGACCCAGTGCGTGCGGATGTAGTCCAGGCAGTCCTGCTTGCTGCCCTTGACGCCAAGCGCCGTCCAGCCGGCCGGCGGCGGGCTGTCATCGGCCCAGATCGAGTACTGCTCTTCGTGATTCATCACGACCATAAAAACGCTGTTGTCCATAATGGGTCCTTGATAAGGTTAGTGAGATTGCTGTGTCGCCCGGCCGCGGGCCTGGCGTTGAATGGGGCCGCCGAGGGGGGCGATGCTGGCCGGCTGCGCAGCGAGCGTGTCGAGCGCGCGGGCAAAATCGGCCAGCGTGGGCGCATCGAACAGCAGACGCATCGGCACCGCCACGCGCAGTTGTTCCTCCACCTGCGCCACCACCTGGGCGGCCAGCAGCGAGTGCCCGCCCAGCATGAAGAAGTTATCCTGCAGGCCCACTTGCGGCAGCTTGAGCAGCGTGGCCCAGATGGCGGCCACGCGCCGCTCCTGCGCGCTACGCGGCGCCACATAGGTAACCGCGGCGGCGTGATGGCTTGCATCCGGCGCGGGCAACGCGGCGCGGTCGGTCTTGCCGTTGGGGTTCAGCGGCAGCGTGTCCAGTACCACCCATGCGCCGGGCAGCATGTAGGCGGGCAGGCTGTCGGCCAGCTGGGCGCGCAGGACGGCCGGCTCCAGCGGCGCGCCGGCTCCCGTGATCGGGGTGACGTAGGCGACCAGCTTTTGCTCGCCCGGCTGGTCTTCACGTACCATCACCAGCGCTTGGCGCACCCCGGGGCAGCGCAGTAGCGCCGCTTCGATTTCGCCCGGCTCGATGCGCATGCCGCGCAGCTTGACCTGATGGTCCAGGCGCCCCAGAAAGGCAATGCTGCCATCGGCCAGCCAGCGCCCCAGGTCGCCGCTGCGGTACATGCGGCTGCCGGGCGCGCCGAACGGATCGGGCACGAAGCGCTCGGCCGTCAGCTCGGGACGGCGCCAGTAGCCGCGCGCCACCCCTGCCCCGCCGATGCAGATTTCGCCAACCACGCCGGCCGGCACGCGCTGGTTGGCGCCGTCGACGATATACACCTGCACGCCGGGGATGGGACGGCCCAGCGGCACGTCGGTGCGCGCCGCGGCGGCGGCGTTCAGGTAGCTCAGCGCTACGTCGGCGCACTCGGTTGGCCCGTAGGAGTTGACCAGGTCCAGGCCGGCGCCGGCCAAGTCGGCCGCCAGCGCGGCGTCGATGGCTTCGCCGCCCAGCACCACGCTGCGCAGCGCGCCATGGCTGGTCAGGCCCGCGGCGTAGGCGCGCCAGGCCGACGGGGCGCAGTTGACGTGGGTCGGCTGGTGCTGTTGCAGCGCGCGCCGGAAGCTGTCCGGGTCGGACGCTGGCCCGTCCGGGATGATCAGGGTCGCGCCGGCGGCCAGGGTGCCGAGGATGTTCTTCTGGGTCAGGTCGAAGCTGAGCGAACTGGCCAGCATGACCCGATCGGCCCGGCCCAGGCCGGCCGAACCATGCCGATACCAGTGCAGCAGGTTGGCCACCCCGGCGTGGGTATTGACGGCGCCCTTGGGCTGGCCGGTGGAACCGGACGTGTAGATGCAGTAGGCCAGCTGCTGCCCCAGCGTGGCCACACCGGTGGCGTAAGTCGGATGGCAGGCAATTGCGGCGCGCTCGGCGTCCAGGCACACGGTGTGCGCCGGCCTTCGCGGCAGGCGCGCTTGCAGGTGCTGCTCGGTCAGCAGCACGGTGGCGGCGCAGTCGTCCAGCATGTAGGCCAGGCGCTGGGGCGGATAGTCCGGGTCCAGCGGCACATAGGCGGCGCCGGCCTTGAGGATGGCCAGCATGCCGACCACCATCTCGGGGCCGCGTTCGACGCACAGCGCCACCAGGGTGTCGGGTAGCACGCCCAGCGCGCGCAGGTGATGTGCCAATTGGTTGGCGCGGGCGTCAAGTTCGCCGTAACTGAGGCAATGCGCGCCCCACAGCAGCGCGCGCGCCCCCGGCGTACGCGCCGCCTGCTGTTCGAACAGCAGGTGCACGCCGCCGCCGCCGTCGGCGGCGGGCACGGCGGCGCCGCTCCACGCGCGCAGCTGGTCCTGTTCGGCGGCGCCAAGCATCGGCAGGTGCTTGAGCAGGCGCTCCGGATCGGCCGCGATCGCTTGCAGCAGCGCCACGTAATGGCCGGCCATGCGTTCGACCAGGGGCGGCTCGAAGCCGTCGCGGTCGTACAGGAACAGGCAGCGCGCGCCCTGCTCCGACTCCAGCACGTCGAGCTTGAATTCATTTTTCAGGTAAGCCGGCGCCACTTCGACGACGCGCAGGTGGTGGGCGCCAAACTGCCAGCCATGCCGGCCGCTGCGCAGGTAGCTAAAACCGATCTGCGACAGGGCCCCCCGCACATCTTGCCCGGCGCGGCGCAACTGCTTGGCGATGAGCGGGAATGGCACTTCGTTTTCGTCCTGCAGATCCATCAACTGGTCGCGGACCGACGCCACCAGCGCGCCGGCGCTTTGAGCGTTATCGATATGGGCACGCACCACACACAGGTTGGTCAGGTACGCCAGGCAGTGCTGCACGGCGGGCGCCCCCCGGTTGGCCACCGGCATGACGATGCCGAAGTCGTTCTGGCCGCTGTAACGCGACAGCAGGATTTGGTAAGCGGCCAGATACATGGCGGCCGGCGTCACGCGCATGCGCCGGGCCAGCGCGTGCACCTGCGCCAGCGCCTGCGGCGCCAGCATCACGCTGGCGCTCGCAGCCGAGCAAGCCTGCAGCGATTCGCGGACCGCTTGCCGGCGCGGCAACGCCAGGCGGTCGGGCATGCCGAGCAGGCGGGCCACCACCGTTGACACGGCGGCGCGTCCGGCGGGGCTGGCGCTGAACGCCATCTCGCGCTGCACGATGTCGTGCAAGCTCGCTCCGGCGGCCGCGGCCTGAAAAGAGCTGTCCTGCGCCAGCGCGCAATAACGCTGCGCCAGTTCGTCAAAGAAGGCAGTGGCCGAAGCATCGTCGAAGATCAGGTGGGGGATCGACAGCACCAGGCCACCGGGCTGTCCGGCGCCCGCCTCGATCAGCAGCGCGCGGTAGCAAGGCAGACGCGCAAGGTCGAGCGGCGTCGCGCTCTCAGACCGGGCCACCTCAAGCACGCTGCCGGAGACGCAATACAGCGGCACCTCCAGCGCCGCGCCGGGCGCGGCCACCTGCAGCTGAGCGATACCCCCATGCGCCCGGACAGCGGCGCGCAGCACCTCGTGCCGGGCCGTCATCTGCGCCAGCGCCGTGCGCATCAGCCCAGCGTCGAGCGCGCGCGCCGACTCGAACGCGAACACCATGTTGTAGGACGCGCTGGTGTGCTCGTCGACCTGGCTGAGGAACCACAGCCCATTCTGGGCGATGGTCAGGGGAACGGATGTCATTGCTGCTGTCATGGTTGTCTCTGGATTGGTCACGAGGGGCCTCACTTGGCGGCCAGCCGGCTGGCAGGCTGCGGTTCGGGTGCGGCGGGCGATGCGGCATCGGCCCCGCTGTCGGCCCCCAGCCGCAAGCCGCCGGCCGCCAGCAACGCCAGGGCGCACAAGCTCACGCCAAGGCCCAGCGCCGATACCATCAGGCCCATCGCCGCGCCGGCGCCCTGCCCCCACAGCGCTGCCAGCATGCCGGAGCGCTCCAGCAGGGCGCCAAACACGGTGCCGGCGAGCGGCACGGAACTCAGGATGGCCAGGGGCGTCAGGCCGAACGAGAGCACGGTGCGCACGGCAAACACCTTGCCCTGAATGGCCGGCGGCACGTGCATCTGCCACACGGTCTGGCTGGACGCCATGATGACGGTGGTGAGCACGCCGAGGGCGCAGGCAGCGCCGCCCAGCATCCACGGCGCGCGCCACAGGCCCCAGCCCACCATGCACAGGCCAAAGGCCAGCGCGCCCCAGACGATCGCGTTCTGGTCGCTGACGGGCATGCGCCAGCGCGCCAGCAGCATGCCGGCGGCCACCCCGCCGGCGCCTTGCAGGCCCAGGCTGGTGCCGAGCACGTGGCTGGAGGCGAACGACAGGACATACGGGGCGAACGTCACGCTGAACACGGCCACTCCGATATTGATCGCCATGAAGAACAGCAGCAGGCGGCGCAAGCCGGCGCGCGCGAACACCCAGCGAAAGCCGAAGCTCAGTTCATGCCAGAAGCTGGTGTAGGCCGGCGCGGCGCCGGCCGGCGCGGCCGCGATGGTCACGCCCAGCAGCCCGACGATGCCGATCAGGTAGCTGAGCACGTCGAGCGCCAGCAGCGGGCCCAGCCCGAAGTAATCCAGGCCCACGGCGCCCAGCACCGGCCCCAGCATGACGCTGATGCCGCGGAACGATTGCTGCAGGCTATTCATGCGGCCCAGATGGGCGCGCGGCACCACCAGCGAGATCGCCGCGCTCAGGGCCGACCAGCGCAGTTCCGATGCCAGTGCCAGCACCAGCGTGACCAGTGCCACCACCGCCAGGTTGAGCTTGCCGGCGCCCAGGCACAGCAAGGCCAGCGAAATGGCCAGCATCGAGGCCACGTCGCACGACAGCAGCAGCGACTTTTTATTCCAGCGGTCTGCCAGCACGCCGGCAAACGGCGCGAACAGCAAACTGGGCAATGCCGCCAGGATGGCCAGCCAGGCGAACCACGCGTACGACCCGGTCTCGCGGAACACCCAGACGTTCAGGCCGAACGTGGTCAGCGTGGTGCCCAGGCTGCTGACCCCGCGGCTGACGATGAAGCGCAGCGCGGCCGGCGGCAATGGCGCGCTCGGGGTGTTTGGCGCCTCTGGCGTCTGGTGCGTGTTTGGCTTGGTCATGGCATTCCTGCTCGATGGGTGAACGCGTTCGCATCGTCGGCATGGATCGCCACGATACGCAACTCGCTGGTGTAGGTATGGCCATCGGCGTCGGGCAGCCAGGCTTCGCTGTGAGCCGGCAGCATTTCGCTCATGCCGATCAGGGTCGTTGGGTCCACCCCGCCGTCCTGCGCGTTGCGGACCTGGCGCGCCAGCATCCACACGTACAGGGGGCTATCGAAGTCGAGATAAAAGGGCTTCTGCTCCCATGGCGTCTTGACGAACACCCAGCGCGGCAGCTGTCGCTCCAGGCGCCAGCTGCGCGCCTCCAGAAACGCGGCAGCGCTGCCTTTGCAGGCCACGAAGGGCAGCTCGGCGCAGCTGAAGCGCCAGGCCTGGCGCTGCACCACCAGGCGGTCGATGGCGATGCGCGGGCGGTACGACGCGGGGGCCAGCAGCCGGAATTTGTCGGCGGCGAAACCGGACAGCAGCTCGCCGAATACGTCCAGCAGGTCGAAGCTGCGCGCGCCGTCGCGCGTTTGCACCACCAGAGCGGCGCCGCCCTGCACCCGCTGCACTACCAGCTCGCCGATATCGAGCGCGCTGGCCGGATCGAGCGGGCGCGCGTCGTGCGAAAAACACAGCTCGACGTCGACCCCGGGTTCCAGTACGGTCTGAACCCGGATCGGCTGCTGCGTGCCGGCGCGCGAGAGGCACGGCATGATGCGTGGGGCGCCGCGATCGGCGCGCAGCATCGCCAGCAGGCGCCAAGGCTCGTCGAACTGGTTGACGGCGGAATGGTTCATCAGCGTGTTCAGACCCAAGTGCAGTTCGCCGAGCACGAAGCGGTAGTCGCCGCGCGTGACGGCGTCCACGTCGGCAGCGGCAATCATCACGTCCGGGCTTTGGTGGCAAGCGGCGCGCCAGCCGCAGTGCGGCACGTCGAAAGCGGCGCCGATGGCGCCCATGACGGCGGCGCTGTCGTGCTGGATGCAAGTCGCCCCCGCCGGCGCGGCCAGGATGGCTTCCCAGCGCGCCCACAGCTGGGCCTGGATGGCGCTGGCATCGAACGCCGCGTTGCCGAAGAAAAGCACCTGCGCGTCGGCCCAGAAAGCGGTGAAGTCGAGCGCGCCGGCGGCGCGCGCGAGGCGGTCGAAGATCGCCTCGAAAGCCAGCCCGAAGCCCTGCGCCAGCTGGTAGCAGAACCAGCGCGCGCTGGCCAGCACCGGGTCGAGCGCGGCCTGCAGCGGTGCGCTCAGCTGCGTGCCCAGCTGCACGCTCATGGCGCGTTGGCAGTCTTCGTAGGCGAGCGTACGAGCGCCGTAGGTTTCGCCGGCGCGGCGGTTCGAGGGCAGGCCGCAGACCTGTTCGAATACCTCGCCCAGCTGCTCGGATGCGCGGGCCACGGCGCGGGCGTCGCCGGCCGCGGCGGCCAGAGCGGCGCGCGCCGCTTCCAGCGCATCGAGCGCGGCCACTGCCGGCAGGCGCTGTGCGTCGTCGGTGATGGCCTGCAGCTGGGTGCGCAGATGGCGTTCCGGCCAAGCGTCGCTGGCGCACACGGCAAAGCCCCAGGCCAGGCGCTGGCTTGCGGCCAGCTCCTCCATGATGGCATACACCTCGTCCGCGCTGTCGAAGTCGAGGAAGGGATTGGCCGTCAGCGCAGCGGCGATCCCGGCGGCCGTGAGCTGGCCGTCGCAAGCGCCCAGCACGGCCGCTTGTTCCTGGCTCAGGCGCGTGGCGGCGCCGGTTTGCAGATGCAAGGTCACCCCTTCGAGGCGCAAATACGGCATGCGCCGCGGGGTGCACCACCGGCGCAGGGCGGGCCGTGCCGACAGCCGCGCGGCCAGTGCCTGGATCGCCCAGTCCTCGAAATACACGCTGCGGCGCGCCAGCAAGTGCGGTTCGCAGTGAAAGCGGATCGGCTCCGGCTGGTCGCCAAGAGTGGCCCAGCCCACCGGGCCGAAAAAGCCGATCGTGTCGTTCTTGGTGCAGTAGCGCTGCGCATACATGGCGACCAGCTGCTCGCTGCGGCGCAGGCGGGTAGCCCCGGCGCCGTCGCTGGACGGCGCCGCCAGCAGCGCAACGGCGCTGTGGGCCGCCAGCGGATTTTGCCAGGTCACCGCCTCGGCAAAGCGCGGCGTGCGGGCAAACGCGCTGGCGCAGTCGCGGCTGCGCTGCTGGGCGGTGGCCACGCTGGCGTCGTAGCGCGCGGCGGCCAGCTGCCGGCCCGCTTCGGCAGCGCGCAGCGCCTGCACGGTCTGAAGTGGCGTGCGCGCACAAAACGCCTCGCTGAACTGGCGCCGGTCGATGGCCTTGGCGTCGGCGCGCAACGCCAGAATCTCTTGCTGCAGTTGCTGGTGGCGGGCACTGGCGGACGGGTCATGGCGCACGTCGTCCAGCAGCGCCTTGATGCGTGCCTTGACGCCGGCGCGCACGCCGTTCCAGGCATCCAGCGCGTCGCTCCGGGCGCGCACCAGGGCGTCGGCGGCAGCGGCGCAGTCGGGGTCGGCAAAGCCCAGCACGGCTGCCGCGGGGAAGCCGGCCGTGCGGCATTCCAGCACGCGCCAGAACGACCAGCCGTGCGCGCTCGGCGCGCTCAGGTGGGGCGCCGGCCCAGTGCGCGCTTGCGGCAAGTTCAGCACGTCCCTCATGGCGCCACCGCCCTGGCCGCCTGGATCGCCTCGGCAATGGCGTGTGCCGTCGACAGCTTGTACACGTCGCGCACCTTGAGGGTGACGCCCATGCGTTCGCGGCACTGGGCCACAAAGCGCATCATGGCGATCGAATGCAGGCCCTTGGCGAACAGGTCGTCCTGCGGCGCCAGCGCGGTGCCGGGCATGACGCTGTGCAGGATCTCCAGCGTCGCCTGCAGCGTGGGCGGGTGCGCCGCCGCGCCGCCGATGGCCAGGGGCGCTGCGGCGGCCGGCGTAGCAGGGGCCGAAGGTGCGGCGGCCAGCGCCTTACGATCGAGCTTGCCGCTGGCGTTGAGCGGCAGCGCCTCCAGCGCGACATACAGGGCCGGCACCATATAGTCCGGCAAACTGGCCAGCAACTGCGCCTGCAGGGTCGCGCGGTTCAAGGCGCCCTGCTCCGGTCCGGCCACGTAGGCCACCAGGCGCAGCGCGCCGGCGCCGTCAGGCTCGGCCATGACCACGGCCGCGCGTACCCCGGCGCAGCCTAGCAGCGCCGCTTCGATCTCGCCCAGCTCGATGCGCAGGCCTCGGATCTTGACCTGGTGGTCCAGGCGCGACAGAAATTCGATATTGCCATCGGCCAGATAGCGGGCCAGGTCGCCGCTGCGGTACAAGCGACTGCCGGGCGCGCCGAACGGATCGGGGATAAATTTTTCCGCCGTCAGGTCGGGCCGCCGCAGGTAGCCGCGCGCCAGCTGGATGC
>NZ_QYUP01000001.1 GCF_003590855.1 Massilia cavernae | reverse complement strand
GGAACGCCAGATCGTCGACGCGATCATCGAGGGCAACGGCATGACGAACAAGGCGCTCGCGCAAAGCCTGTTCATCTCGGAGCACACGTTGCGCAACTACCTGGTCTCGATCTACAAGAAGCTGGAAGTAAACAACCGGCTCGAACTGTACGTCTTCGCGGTGAACCACCGCACCTCTGCGACCTGCTGATACCACTCCCGCGCGACGCTCCGGTCCGCCCCTTCTTCCGCGCCCAGGTTTGCACCTTGCGACTCGCTGCAACACTTCGTGCGATCGCGCAACGTGACGTTTGTCACGGCTCTGCACCAAAAAAACAGCACAAATGTCTCCGCCATAAAGGTGCGTTTGTGCGATGCGGTTGTGTAAGCAAGGGCATACATTAAGCATCAGCGCGGGTATTGATCCCGGACAGCAAATCCCGAACGAAGAGCAGCAGAACGTGGAAGGAAGCCATGTACTTTCTCGAACAACTACCGCCAGCGTTCGTCGATTTCCTCGAAGGTAAATCCGGGGGTTCGCTCTATGAGTACGCCCTCGCCTGGTCTCTCATTGCCGTCATCTGCGTCCTCGCGATCATCGCATTGATGTAGGAGCCGGATCGAAGATGCAACGCCGCGCTGAACATTGAGAACCACCAACCTATCGCTACCAACCTGAAGGGGAACATCATGAAATTCATCAAGAGCTTTATGCAGGAAGAAGACGGCGTAACGGCAATTGAATATGGCCTGATCGCAGCGCTGATCGCTGTAGTTATTATCGCCTCCGTCGACATCGTGGGAGACGAGCTGGTAAAAGTGTTCACCGCGATTGGGACCGAGCTTGGAAAGGCAACGCCGTAAATAAAAAATACTGCCCGCCCCATAGCCGGGGCGGGCAATTCCAACCTCACCGAGTCCGCCATGCCGCCCATTTTTCATTTCACCGACACAACGCAGTTGAGCCTCGTGGCCCTCGTCGTCATGTTGGTGCTTGCCACGACGTTCGACGTTCGTGAGCATCGCATTCCAAACTGGCTTGTCGCGACCGGCGCAACGCTCGCGGTCGCATATCACGCGATCTCGCCGTCCGGAGAAGGCGCGATTTTCGCATTGACGGGGATGGCAGTTGGAACGTTCGCCCTGATGCCATTGTACGTTTTTCGCACGATGGGTGCAGGCGACGTGAAGTTGATGGGCATGGTCGGCGCATACCTGGGCACCCCAGCCATCTTAAGTACCGTGCTAGCCACCCTGATCGCCGGCGGCGTGCTGGCATTGCTCGCCAGCACCTGCAAGCGCACGTTGCCCCAACTCGTCTGCAACCTCCGCACAATGATTGTGCAGCGACATATTCGTCAGATGGGCGGCGCAGCGGCCGGAGACACACAGCCCACGGAGTCAGTCGGAAAGCTCCCCTACGCAGTCGCCATCGCCGCCGGAACCGCTTGCCAGATCTTCTGGCTCCGTACCTGAACGTGCACTTGGGAGTCTTTGTCATGGACGAAATGCAACTGCTGGCTGAACCCGATACCGAACGCAGGGAAAAGTTCGCTTCCGCGGTCGCCGCGACCAACACCTCGATCCAGCGCCCGCCACGAACCATCCTGGAGACAGGCCTGCCGTTCGTATTCCTGGTCGAACTGGCGGTCAAGATCCTGTTCCTGCGCGACTGGTGCGGCTGCCGGAACTGGCCAACCACATGAAGCTGAGCGTGAACATCATCGATCCGCTGATCGTCTTCATGCGTGCGGAAAAAACTGTGCGAGGTCACCCGCATCGGCAGCAGCGGCACCGACGCCGATATCTCCTACAAGCTGA